>JAEWNM010000175.1 GCA_023392755.1 Bacillota bacterium | reverse complement strand
GACCAGCATCAGCCCCCGCGACAGGCCGTTGAGCGTCAGCGACAGCCGCCGCTTGTGCTGGGTTGCGGCTACCATGCCGCCAAACAATAAGGGCGACACGGCGGAAATGATGGAATGCATGGTGGTCAGGCTGCCCACCGTGCTAAGGCTTGCACCCAGGTCCGTAAGGAACAGGGGCACGATGGTGTTCATGCCCATGATGTCGTTGCCCAGGGTATTGAACAGCCCTTCCAGCATAATGCAGGCGTAATTCACCTGATCCCGGCTTTTTTTCGATATGCGTTTGACTGTATGCACCCACTGTGTAAGGGCCTGCACAACAACACTCCTTTCCCATATGGCCCTATGGTAAGAAGGAACACAGGCAAAAACAACTGTCATATCTTCATGCCCAGCGACGGATATTTTTCAAATTGCCGCGGGGGAAGCCCGAAAACCCTTGTGCCCGAAGGGCTTTTACCTTTCCCGGCAGCGGCTCGCAGTGAAACATGCGTCTTGTCACTGTGATTTATGACAGTGTTCACCGGCCTGCTTTTTTGTAAAAATGTACACAGGGCATACGGTACCGGCGCAAATACTTCGCATTGCCGAATGGATGCGGCAGAGCGGATGGTTTCGTTGGCATTTAGGACGGCGAAAGGATGATAGCAGTGACATCATTGGCCAAGGCCGGTGAACGGGCCGGAGGGCACAATTTCTTTCGGCTGTTCTGGCGGCAGCGCAGCCTGCAGGTGTTTGCCCTGGCGGGCATTGCCTACCTGATCATCTTCCATTACATTCCCATGGTAGGCATCCTGATGGCGTTCAAGAAGTATAAAATTTCCTCGGGCATCGCCGGTCTGTTCACCAGCGAGTGGGTGGGCTTCAAGTATTTTGCGGAGTTTGCCAGCGACTACAACTTTGCGGAGATTATTCAAAACACGCTGATAATGAGCGTCGTCAAAATGATCTTCACCTTCCCGCTGCCAATACTCCTGGCACTGGTCATCAACGAAGTGCGCTCCATGCCTCTGAAAAAGCTGGTGCAGACCACCAGCTACCTGCCTTACTTCATTTCCTGGGTCATCGTGGTGGGCTTTTGCCAGCTGTTTTTGCAGTCCAACGGCGTGATCAACGATATCATGATGCGCCTGGGGCTCATCGACCACGCCATCCCCTTTCTTACGGGGCCCCAATATTTTCTGCCCATCGTGGTCATCACCTCCTGCTGGAAGGACATGGGCTGGTGGGCGATCCTGTTCCTGGCGGCCATAACGGGCATCGACCCCACGCTGTACGAGGCTGCGGAGATCGACGGCGCGGGACGGCTGCAAAAGATATGGCACATCACCATGGCCGGCATCCGCGGCACGGTGACGGTGGTTTTGATCCTGGCGCTGGGCAACCTGCTGGGCGGGGGCCTGAGCGGCTCCAACTTCGAGCAGAGCTATCTGATGGGCAACGCGGGCAACGCGGAGGTTTCGGAGATACTGCAAACCTATGTGATGAAGGTGGGCCTGGCCAATGGGCGCTATGCCTATGCGGCGGCCATCGGCCTGTGCCAGTCGGTGATTTCTATCATCCTGGTCCTGTCCAGCAACTTCATTTCCAAAAAGATTTCGGGGAATTCGCTGTTTTAGGAAAGGAGAACCGGCATGGCTGATTGGGCTTATAAAAGGCGCCGGCGCAGGACGGCGGAAGACCGGCTGGTGGATACGTTCGTGTACGTCTTTATCAGCGTCATATTTGTTGCCACTTTCTATCCCTTCTTCCTGTCCATTGTGCTGGCTTTCAATGAGGGGAAGGACGCCACCTACGGCGGCATCTATTTCTGGCCCCGGAAGTTCACCGTGGACAATTTTTCGGAATTGATCCGGGACACCGCCTGGGGCAAGGCCATGCTGGTCACCGTGTCCCGCACGGTCGTAGGCACCACGCTTACGGTATTCGTGACCAGCCTGGTGGCCTACGGCTTGTCCTACAAGAACCTGGCGGGCAGAAAGCTGTATATGGCGATGTTCATATTCGCCATGTATTTTTCAGGCGGCGTCATCCCCTATTACATGGTGCTGCGCACCCTGGGGCTTGTTAACCGTTTTCTGGTCTATGTGATCCCGGGCATGCTGAACATGTTCTTTGTGCTGGTTTCCATTTCGTTCTTCCAGGAGATTCCCGCCGAGGTGGCGGAATCGGCACGGCTGGACGGAGCCAAGGAAATGACCATTTTCACACGCATCATACTGCCTATCGCCAAGCCGCTGCTGGCCACCATTGCCATCTTTACCGCCGTGGGCCACTGGAACAGCTGGTACGACAGCGCCTTTTTCACCCAAGACAAGGCTCTGCGCACCATGGCCTACCAGTTGATGTCGGTCATTAACAAATCCAGCCTGGCCAACGCAGCGGCGGATAACTACGCCGCCACCCTGGCCGCCGAAACCATTACCAATACCAGCGTGCAGCTGGCCGCCATGATCGTGGCGGTGGCGCCCATTCTGGCGGTATACCCTTTCTTCCAAAGGTATTTCGTCAGCGGCCTGACCATCGGTTCGGTGAAAGGCTGATAACATCAGCCCAATCATAATAAGGAGGGAATCCCATGAAGAAAACCTTGTCCCTGCTCCTGTGCATCAGCATGCTTATGGTCATGCTGGGCGGGCTGGTCACCACCGCCGCCGCGGAAGAGCCTGTAAAGCTCACCATCTTCATTGACCACACATGGTACCCCGTGGAAACATTTGCCGGCATCATTCCCGAAGCTATTACAGCGGCCACCGGCGTCGTGCTGGAGCCCATCGTGGCGGTGGACGCCAAGCAGCTGGGCGTAATGATCGCCTCCGGCGAACTGCCCGACCTGGTATACACCCAGAACATGGTTGACCGCATGTCCGATCCGGAAGTCAGCCTGAGCCTGGAAGACCTGATTGCCCAGTACAATGTGGAT
>JAEWNM010000135.1 GCA_023392755.1 Bacillota bacterium | reverse complement strand
GCACCATGGAGCCGATAAAGATCATAGCCGGCACAGCGACGCTCAAGAGCAGCCCCTGCCAGTTTACCTGCTCTTTTTGAAAGGAAATGAGTACGAAGGCGCTGAAAAAGAACAGCATGACAACGCTGATCAGCATCCAGGCCGGGTCACGTTTTCTGCCCTTCATAGACTACCGCCTCCTCCTGTGAAGCAGGCCGCGCCTTGCGGGAGGCGGCGGCGCGGGCTGCTCCCGCCAATCCGGCACAGGCTGCTCCTCATAAGGATAAGGCCAATCCTCCATGGCGTCCTCCGCGGCCTCCTGAGGCTCCGGCATTTGATACTGCCCGTTATAGGCGTACCGGCCCGTATCCTGCCAGGACAGAAGCTGCTGCCGGTGCGGCCGCGTATCCTCCTCCCAGCCGGGATCAAAATCCTCCTCCATGACAACGGGAACCGTGTATCCCGGCCCGCCGGGGTACGCTTCGTCCTCCTGGGGGGGCTCCATAGCCATCTCAGGCAGCCCGTTCAAATCGGGACCATCCTGCCAAAAGGCGGCGGACCGGGCCGTTTCCAGGCCCATGAACAGCCGCATGCGAAGCAGCGCATCCCCCACCATCAGGCGGGAGCCGTGGTGCAGCACCCATTCCCTTTGCGCAGGGCCCGGCTCCTCCCCATCCACCATAAACGACTGCCTTGGCGCAGGCGTCAATATAAGGCCCACGCCGTTTACAAACCGGAAATCGCCGTGAAGGGAAGCCACGCCGGAACACGGGACGCTTATATCGCAGCTTCGCAGGCTGCCCAGCGTGCCCTCCCTGGGCAATGGGATCACCGTGCCCGGCGGCAGCGTTTCATTGCCCGCCAGCACCACCAGTTCCCCCACAAGCCCCGCATCGGGGAGCTGCTTCAAGCGCTTGCGCTTGAGCCTGGCATCCTTGCGCAGCCAGACAAAGCTGCGCCAGACGATAACAACGCCCAAAAAGGTAAACCAGTACCGCGCCACCAAGGCCAAAATCTCATATTTGTCCGCAGGCACGATACCACCGCCATTCGCTGTTTTCCCATACAGTATAGCATAAAAACGAGAGAAGGGAGTATTTTATTGCCTGCTGCGCAAACGCAACGCCGCCATTCCCTGACGGGCGGGAGGTAAAACGCAGGCGGGCAGGAATGATGTGCACATTTTGTCAGCCGATGGGTGTTGAAACTTGCAGGTTGATGGATTATAATGATTGCAACTATTTGCAGGAGGTCAGGCGTATGGAGGATATCCGGCTGGGCGACCGCATCCAGACGCGCAAGACACATCCCTGCGGCAGCAATGAATGGACGGTTATCCGCACGGGCGCCGACATCAAGATCAAATGCGCGGGCTGCGGACGCATTGTGATGATGGACCGGGCCGTTTTTTTGAAACGCCGGAAGAAGGTACTGTCCCCCGGCCCCATCCCCCCGGCGCAGCCAGGGCAAGGCGGATAGCCGCCTGCCTGCCGGAATGGGCGGATAGACCGTTTTCCAGGATGGTGAAAACCAGGCATATCGCATTTTTCCCAGCAAACAAAGGAGGCCTATGTCCCCCATGAGTACCGAACCCGAAAACGAGACCATGCCCGCAAAAGAGCCAGGCAGCGGCGAAGCCGCCACGGCCAAGCCGAAAAAAGACGCAAAGAAAGAAATTATGAGCTGGATTCTGACCATAGTTACGGCTGTGGCGGCCGCCTTCCTGATCCGCACCTTCCTGTTTGAACCCATCCGTGTGGATGGGGACAGCATGAGCGATACGCTGCACGACAAGGAATTGGTGTTTGTCACAAAGCCCGAGTATTATTTGAGCTCACCATCACGTCAGGATGTAATCATCTGCAAATACCCCGGCCGCCACGACCAGTATTTTGTCAAGCGGCTCATCGCCCTGCCCGGCGATACGGTGGAAATCAAGTATGACCGCCAAAAGAACACCAATACCGTGTATGTAAACGGGGACGCCGTAAGCGAGCCTTACCTGACACCGGAGCGGAACAACAGCAACAACGCCATGCCCCCTCTTACGCTGCAGGAAGACGAATACTTTGTCATGGGCGACAACCGGGACAACAGCAACGACAGCCGCAACCCCATCATCGGCCCCATTTCCCGCAGCCAGATCATCGGCCATGTACGGTTTGTGTTTTTCCCGCTCGGTGAGATCAGGGGCATCGAGTAGGTTGTTATCCTGCCGTTTTTAAGGGAAGGGGGGACAGTGGGTGGTCAAGCGCAATGACGACGAGAAATCGAAGCGTTCCGCCCCTTTGCCCCTGCTGCCTTTTCCCGAGACGCAAACCGACCCGGCCGTGGAAACAAAAAAGGCCATCCGTGAAATACTGTCCTGGGTGGCCGTTTTTGCCGCCGCCATCGGTGTGGCGGCGCTGATTCAGTTTTTTGTGCTGGAGCCGCTTCGGGTGGACGGCCAGAGCATGAACGAAACGCTGACCCATAATGAATTCATTCTGGTATCCAAGGCCGATTACTGGCAGCAGGAGCCGCAGCGGCTGGATGTTGTGATCTGCCGATATCCCGGCCGGGAGGATACTTATGTGAAGCGGGTGGTGGGCATCCCCGGCGATACGGTGGAGGTGCGCAAGGACGTGGTGCTCGTGAACGGCACGGCGCTTCAGGAAGACTATATCACCTACCCCGCCGACTACGACACCGGCCCCGTAACCCTTTTGGCGGACGAATACTTTGTTCTGGGAGACAACCGCATCCACAGCACCGACAGCCACGTCATCGGGCCCCTGAAGCGGGACGCCATTTTGGGCCGTGTGCGCCTGGTCATTTATCCCCTGGACAAAATACGCACCATCCCCGCCGGCCAGGAGTAGGCCTTGCCGGCATGCGTACGCAAGCATAAAGCGCCTCGTCCTGTAAGGGCGGGGCACATTCATTATTTCCCATACAAAAAACTGGCCGCATGGTGTAACTTTTTACTTTTGCCTGCGAGTATAGTTATGTACACGCGGGCACGGCGGAGGGAGGAACCGGTTTGCAGGATGACAACACCCTCATGCAGCACGTGAAGGAGGGGGATCAGCAGGCTTTTGAAACGCTCGTCCTGCGCCACCGGGAGGGAGCGCTGCAAAAGGCCGTAAGCCTTGTCAAGGATGCGCATCTGGCTGAGGATGTGGTGCAGGAATGCTTTGCGGACCTGTATCTTCACCGCAGCGCCTACAGGCCCGACTTTTCCTTTTCCACCTTTTTAAGCGCACTGGTCCGCCACAAAAGCATTGACATGCTGCGCAGGCGCAAGCGCCAGCCGGTGCCCAGCGATGAGCTTCCGGAAGCGCCTGGCGGCGAAACGCCGGAGAGCCTGTGCATCCGCCGTGAAATCTATACAAACCTCTACCGTGCCCTTTATGATCTGCCGGAAGAGCAGCGCAAAATGCTGCTGCTCTTCGCGGTCCATGGCATGGATTACCGGGAGATCGCCAAAGCGCTGAACAAGAGCATTCCCCAGGTGAAGACCGGGCTCCACCGCATACGCAAGAAACTTCTCAAAGCAAAGGAGGATTGGACATGAGCACCGAAAAAAAACAGCTTTCCGCCATCTGGGCTTCGGTTGATGAAAAGGCGCACCTTATGGAGGCCGCCGGACTTTTGATCCTTGCCTCCCCAGCGGATGGGCGCAGATATTTGCGCCCCATCATCGCCCTTGCCTGTACGCTGGCCCTTTGCATGCTCCCCCTGGTTTCCGCCGGGGAGGAGGCGTACGCCGTCATCGCCCGGCTCGCCTGGTAAAAATTCATAACCACAAAAGGAGGCCTTTTTCATGAGTGTTCTTCCCCAAAACAATATGTCCCCCGGCTCTGCGCCGGAGAACAAGACGGCAAGGCAAAAAAGCGTCGGCAAGGAAATTATGAGCTGGGTATTGACCCTTGCCGCCGCTGTAGCCATCGCTTTATTGGTGCGCACCTTTTTGTTCGAACCCATCCGGGTGGACGGGGAGAGCATGACGGATACGCTTCAAAACGGGGAACTGATGTTTGTCACCAAGCCGGAATACATTTGGGGAACGCCCTCCCGGCAGGATGTAATCATCTGCCGGTATCCAAACCGCAAGGAATATTTTGTCAAGCGCCTGATCGGCATACCGGGCGACACGGTGGAGATCACATACGATAAGGCATCACGGACCAATACGGTATATGTCAACGGCGAGGCGGTTGACGAGCCGTACCTTACCCGTGGCAGGAACGACGGCGATAACTCCATGGCTCCCCTAACCCTTAAGGAGGATGAGTTTTTTGTAATGGGCGACAACCGGGACAACAGCAACGACAGCCGCTATCCCAATGTCGGCCCCCTTACCCGAAGCCAGATTGCCGGCCACGTCCGTTTTGTGTTCTATCCCTTTGCGAAGGCCCGCTCCATACCATAAGCATTTACTCCAAAACCTTTGGAAAGGTGACCGCAAGCACGGCGTATCCCGTATTGTCCATGGAGCCTTCCCATGAACAGCCCTCGGGAATGGAGAAGGAGAGGCCGTCCTGCACGCGCCTTGACAAAACGGCGTAGAGCGGGGCCCCGTTTTCGTACAATGTAATCGCCCCCTCCCTTCTCAAAAGCGCCAGATAGCCCGGAAAATCAAGGGACAGCGCATGCATGACGGTGCTGTGCGCCACACCCACATACCGGAAATGATAGGCCTCGTCCTCATAGGGCGGGGCCGTATTCGCGCCATAGCGGTGAATAAAGCCATACTGCCAGGCGCTGTCAAGAAGGAGCCTGCCCGGGGCCGATGCGCTCAGCGGCTCATTCCTGGGCGCGACATTCCAGCCATCCGCCAAGCGTATATCCACCACATAGGGCAGCTGGTGCTCACTTGTGCCGGGGGCGGGCACCTCCGCCGCCGCCCTCTGCGCCGCATCAACCAGCGGCATCGTCTGGGCATACTGCGCAAGCCTCTCCAGCTGCAGCTCCAATTGCTGCCCATAGGAGCGGCTCCCTTCCCATACAAGCCAGCTTGTAACGCCGGAGGAGCGTGCCATCATGAACATTTGCTTCAATGCACTGATTACTTCCGGATCGGTATTGGGCCGCACGGTGCGCACGGCGATTTCACCTTCCCCCTCTGCCGCAATGCTCAGCACATTGGGGGCCGGCGCGTTCTGTGGCACGGGATGGCGCTCGTCGATCAAAAGGAGTTTTCCTGCCCAAAGCTCCGTTTCCAGGAGGGTTACGGGCACCAGGCGCCAGCCCCGGGGCAGCCCGCATTGTATGGACTCGGGCAGCGCCACGGGGAGATCGCCAAGCAGGGCGGCAGGCAGGCTTATTTCTTCCTGTGCCGCTGCCGTCTCCCGGGCGGGGGGGTGCCTGTACAGCGCCATAAACAGCGCGCCCGCCAGAAAAATACCGCTTACCAAAAGTATGGCCCGGAATGTGTGCCTTTTCGCGCGGGGCCTGACGGCCCGTAAAGGAAGCATGCTCCCCCCTCCTTTTCCTTTGTGATGGGACTATTATGACCCGCCACGGAAAGAAACATGCATGCACTCACCGGCCAGGGCCTTTCGGATTGAAAGCACAAATGTTTACAGCCGTTTCCTTGCGTGCCATGCCGTGATATGGTAAAATGCATGCATATGAAATCAGGCTTTGGCTACACATGCTGCGCCGGGCCGGATGGGGGCATACCAATGCGTCGGACAAGCTGGATGTGGCTGCTTCTTTACCTGCTGTGCCTGCTTCCCTGCAGCCCGGCGCTGGGCGAAAACGCCTCCTACTCCTTTGCGCAGGAAGGTTTGCGGGTGTATCTTCCAGGCGACTGGCAGGTGCTTACGCTTACGAACCTTGCCGACAAGGCGCAGGAAATACAATCGCTTGGCACCACGGCGGAGGCGCTGACATCCAGCTTTCTTGATACGGGCACACTGCTGGAAGCCTATCCGGCGGAAGGCGGGCAGCTGCGCATACAGCGCAATCCCCTGCCGGAGAGCCTTGACGCCCGGGATGCCTTTTCCATGACGGCGGAGCAGAAGGAAAGCTTTTTGCTGGAGATGGCAAGGCTGGGCGGTTTTGCCCACGGCGCGTGGAGCCAGGACCTGCCTGAGTTCGCCGTTTTTATGGGCAGCGCATCCCTGCAGTCATTGCCTGTTCAAACCATCACCTATGCCACGGTGCGCTATGGACAGGTGTATACGGTTTCCGCCGATATTATCGGCAGGGAACCTACGGATAAAGACGAAGCCGCCCTGAAAACAGCGGCCTCCGCCATGCTGTTTCTGGGCACGCAGGAAACGCCCCCGCCCGAAGTGAGCCAGGCACCGCAGGCAACGCTGGACTTGACGCCCGCGCCCACGCCAGAACCCGCCGAAATCAGGGTGCAGCGGGATGAGACGAATCTCACGTTGGATTACGCGCCCTCCGTATCCAAAACAACCAAGCTGACGCTGACAGGCGTGACCGAGCCCAATATTTCCATGCGGTACTATGTCAACGGCCAGGGTTATGAACGGTTCAAGTCAGACGACCAGGGGCGGTTTACCTGCCTGGTCCGCGACCTGCCCAAGGCCGGCAAGAATATCGTGGCCATACATGCCATCGGCGATAAGGGGTATGGCGTCGTCGCCTTCACGGTGGTGCTGGAGCAGGAGTATGCGCCTTTGGCCGTCACGCCGTTAACGCAGGGTGTGGCGGGTGACAGCGTTCTGCTGACCGGCGCCGTGCTGCCGGGCGGCGATGTGCAGATCATACATCGCACGAAGACGTATGACGCAACCGTGAACGGGGACGGCAGCTTTGTCTGTGAGGTGGAGCTGCCCCGCCTGGGGGAAAACACGTTTACCGTACGCGCCTCAATGACGGGCTACATGAAGAAGGATGAAAAGCTGACAATTGTCCGCATATTGAGCGAAGCGGACGAGCGGGCGGCCTTCCAGAAAAAGCTTAAGCATGTCGCCTATGACAAACTGACCGAAAGGCCGGAGAGCTATAAGGATGCACCCGTCAAATACCAAGGCCGCGTTTTGGCCCTTTGGGGCCAATCCGGCCAGCCGCTGGCTGTAATCGCCACAGAAGACGGCACGAACCCTGTGGCGGTGCTGTGTACCAGCCTGCATGGCCTGGAATTGAACCAGGAGGTTGCGGTGCTCTGCACGCTGACGGGCGCCTTGCGGGAAGCGGCTTTGCCCGGCGGAACGTCAATGATGCCGGAAGCCCGGCTGAACTGGATTTTGCCCAACGAATGATTTTCCCAAAAAGGATGGTGGTTTCGATGCGCAAAATTGCTTTTGTCCTGATCGTTGCCGGCCTGTGCTTTGCGGCCGCGCTGCCGGGGTTATGCCAGGTCATCAAACTGGACACCATATCCGCCACGGTGGAAATTCCCGACTCGTACACCATCCTGACCCCTGAAAATATGGAGACCAACATCGAGTTTCTGCACAGCAAGGGAACCGCTGTGGATGTCATGCTGCAATCCTTTCAGGCGGAGGGCATCCTGGTACAGGCCTGGGACAGCACCGGGAAAGCCTGCGTGCAGATCAACGCGCTTAAGGACCTGGATGCGCAGACCTACTTTGACATCGATCAGCAGACCCCGACCACCAGGGCCAAGTACCGCCGCGAGCATCTGGACGGGGACGCCTTTAAGGCGCTGGGTATTTCCTATGACAGCGCGGAATGGAAAAATACAAAGGCGTACGGCCGCTTCCTGATGCTCAAGTATGTGCAGCGCATCGGCGGCAGTGTGGAACGCCGCGGCTTTGCCCGGCGGACCATACGCAACGGCTATACCATCACCGTGGATTACCAGGTGTACGGCCGGTCCTTAAGCGCCAAGGACAACAACGCCCTAAACGATATCATGGATACATGGCGCTTTACCAATGTGCTGCCAATGCCCGGCTCCGGCGGCGTTACCAGTACAAGCGGCGGTTCCGGTTCAAACAGGACCATGATTACCGCCGAGCCGCCCCGCAAAACAAACGACGCCGCCGTTACGGTAAAGGGCGTCGGTACGCCCGGCGCGCTGATCACCGGCTCCATACTGCGCATAGGCACCGCCGAACCCATCCTGGTCGAGGATACTGCCGACAGGTCGGGCAATTTCACACTTTCGGCGGAGCTGCCCGAGGAGGGCGTTTATGCCATGGCGCTTACGGTAAGCATAAACGGCGTGGATACGGAAGACCTGGTTTTTGAGATCACCTATGATAAAAAGCTGCTGCCGGTAACGTTTGACGAAACGGTGCCGGGGGAACTGAATTCCAACAAGCTTACCATATCGGGCACGACCGACAAGGGCGTGCTGGCGGAATGCACTGTCAACGGCAAAACAACCAAGGACCGTGTGGGCAGCAATGGAAAATTCTCCTTTACGATCGACACGTCGGAGGAAGGCAATTACTCCTTCGTACTTTTGTTCTCCAAGAACGGGCTTGACGATCAGAAGTTCACCTTTTACGCCACTAGGGAATGGGGTGAAAGCGAACAGGAGGAAAAAATACGGGACGAGGCCATAAAGCCCGCCCACACCACGCTCACCTCCAAAATCAAGGGGTACACGGGCCGCGTTATGGGGTACAACGCCTATGTGACGCAGGTCGCAAAGGCGGGGGATACATGGCTTGTTTATATGGCTTTCCGCAGGATCGGCTCCTCATACCGGGACATCATCGTCGTTATGACCGATGTCGAGCCTGCCCTCTCCGTAGACGCCCAGGTGAAAATGTATGGCCGCTGCACAGGTATGTACCAGATACAGGACGACAGCGGCGTGACGGAATACCCGTCCTTTGACCTTCTTTTCTGGGATGATTAGTTTGATCCCTCAGACATCCGAAACGACATTTGGTGCACTGTGCGTTGATACCCCGGCCCGCCTGTGCTATCATCATCCCGCCGGGTCATTCCGGCCTATATGAAAAGGAGTGCATCAGCATGGAGCAGGAGCGCAGGAGTTATGTCTGCACAAAGTGCGGCAATACGCAGTATGAATCAGACCAGTTTCAGGCCACAGGCGGGAATTTCGCAAAGCTGTTCGATGTGCAGAACAAGAAGTTCATCACTCTCTCCTGCACGCAATGCGGCTATACGGAGCTGTACAAATCACAAACAGACTCGGGTATGAACATTCTGGACTTCCTGTTTAGGTAAAAACGCTTATAGGCACAACAAGAAACCGGCCGCGAATGCGGCCGGCTTCTTGTATCAACAAAGTGGCGACAGCAACTTAATTGATACACTGAATGCTGCTCATATAAGCAGTATTTTTGCGGTTGCAGGGTTTTTCAACAGGCTGTTATCCTAGATACGCCTCCCGCACGGTATCGTTTTTCAGAAGCTCCCGCCCTGTGCCGGAAAGGGTGATGGCACCGGTTTGCAGCACATAGCCACGGTGGGAGACCTTCAAAGCCTTCTTGGCATTCTGCTCCACCAGCAAAATCGTGATCCCCTCCTTGTTGAGCTGGAGGATGGATTCAAAGATCAGTTCCACCAGCATAGGCGCAAGGCCCATGGAAGGCTCATCCATCAACAACAGCGCCGGCTCGCTCATCAGCGCCCTGCCGATGGCCAGCATTTGCTGCTCGCCGCCGGAGAGCGTGCCGCCGCGCTGGC
>JAEWNM010000115.1 GCA_023392755.1 Bacillota bacterium | reverse complement strand
CCGCCTTTCATACGGTATCTGGGCAGGGTGCTTCCCCATGCCGTGATGGGGATGCTTGTGGTATATTGTTTCAAAACACTGGATGTTTCAAGGCCGCCCTACGGCCTTGCGGAGCTCCTGTCCGCGCTGGTGGCCATGGGTTCGTATTTGTGGAAGCGGAGCGTTATCCTGAGCATTGCGGCTTCCACGGCGCTGTACATGGCGCTGGCCGGCTTATTCTAGGTCACCCTGCGCACGCCCCATGGCAAGCATGGACTCCCGCAACTCATCTACGATGCGTGTCTTCTCCTCGGTGGGCTGGTTGTCGGGGTCGTACGTTATGCCCTTGCCAAAGGAAATGGTGCGCTTTTCACGGCTGGCGTACACCGGCACGAAGACGGCGCGCTTGCCGGTTTTATTGTAATAAAGCGGGGCAAGCATGGCAAAGCCGGTAAAAAAATCCCCAATCCCGCGGCGGAGATAGCCCGGTTTGTCCAGGGAGGATGCATCCGGGTTTTCCGGAAAGATCAGCAGGTTGTCCTCCGCCTGCATGGCTTCCACCGAAAGGCGGAAGGTGGTCATCAGCTCCCTGGGCTTGTTGCGGTAGACGGGAATGCTCTCAATCGAGCGCATGGCCCAGATGCTCAGCGGCGCCATCCAGCGGGAAAAGGGCATCTTCAACCTTTCCGGCAGCCATTTCTGCCGCTTGAAGGTGTATTTGTAGCAGTATTCCGCCACGTTCTCCCGGCTGTCCATCATTTCACTGATGGTCCAGGGCCGGAAGGAAAAAGGCACGTACAGGTTGGTGACCACCGGGCCGTACAGCTCGCCATGGTTGCAGATAAAGATGAGCCGCCCGTCCTCGCCTGCGGGCACGTTTTCCCGGCCTATAAGCCGGTGATAGTAAAAAGGACGCAGGATGAACATGATCAGCTTGATGCCGTAGCGCCGGGGATGGCGGCGGATTACCACCGTCTCCAGCTGGTTTTTCATCGGCGCATTTTCCTCGCCGTCCCTTTGCAGTTGCAAAAACCGCTGCAGCTTTTTGAAATGCCGCTTTGTAAGGGGAAACTTCAAAACGCTGAGCATGGCCCCAAGCACCAGCAAAAGCGCGGGCACCACCAGCACCGGGCGAAAGCTGCGCACCAGGCTTTCCACATCCCTTGGCAGGTTGAAGCCGTTTAAAAAGCATAAAAGCGTCAGCAGCAAAAGCGTAAGCATCTGCCCAAAGAGCACCGCGGCCTCACGCCCTGCGCTGCGCATCAGCGGATAGCCGCTCATATCTTCACCCGCGCCAAACTGCGCCACACGGTGCATGTCCCGCTCCATGCCCGCAAGGCATGTAACGCTGACGGTGGCCCCGCAGGAGCAAAGCGCCAGGGACAGGTAGGCGCTGATATACTTCAGGCTGCCTGATATCTGCTGGGAAAAGAGGATCAGCCCGTACAGCCAGCCGCAAAGGCCGATTAAAAGCAGATAAGCGGGGTCGGGGTCCCGCCGGCTGGTGCGCGTGAGCACCCAATCCGTCAGTTCCCTGGCGGCCAGTGTGCATATAAGGGAAAGCAGCATGCAGGTGAGAATCTCCTGGGCGGAGGTGGCAATGAAGGTATAGAGCATGACGAGCGTTACCTGCAGCGCCACAAGAATCAAATTATGCATCAGTTCATAGGCGTTGAAGGCGTTCATCCGGTGCAGGCCCTGGGCGAGGGTGCGGAAGGATTCCTCCTCGGGAGGCTCCGCTTCCGGAAAACGCAATTGCTCCTTGTCCTTCCACAGGGAATAGGCCTCCAGCACGGCGCTTAACAGGAAGCCGCCAAACATTTGCCAGGCGGAAAGCGATTCCACGCTCCAGGTGAGCAATATGGCTACCGCGGCCGCCGGAGCAGCATGGCACACGCCGGTCAGCAGCAGAAACCGCCGCCGCGCAAGCTGCCCGTTTACATACCGCCGCATTATGCGGCGGCAAAGTATACCGCGCATGGTAATGCCCAGTACGATGGCAAACAAGATCCATACCGCCGGATTATCCAGGCTGATGGGGTAGATCATCAGCAAAAGAAAGTTGGAAAACAGCAGTATGGTCAGCATCACAGGCCCCAGCCAGCGGGACCTCATGCTGACAAATTTGCGGGATTCCCCGGTATAGCTTTGAAAAAAAACGGCGGCGGCCCGCCCGCTCATGAACAGCGCCCCGCCGAAAATGGGCATCAGGACCAGTGATTCTGAGACAAGCATGCAATACATAAAGGCATACAAGTTGCTCAGCGACATCAGTGTCATCATGGCGCTGCGCGTGCGGGCGATTCCCGCATATTTTTTCGACAGCAACCGCACAGCCTCCCTTATTTCGACAATTAACGCTGTTGCTATTGTAGCATAGGCAGAACGCAGGCGCAAGGGAAGGGGGATGGGCAAGGGAGCACCTGGCAGGAAGGCTACGGATGGAATGCCACTTTAGCCTATGCGCCGCCAACTAAAAAAAGGCCGCCCATGACAAGCGGCCTTTTCATATGCAGCAATCGTTTATTTGGTCAGCGTCAATGTTGCCCTGAGCTTTGCATGGTTTTGCAGGTAGTCGGTGTTGTAGTTGGCGGGATGGGACATGTGGAGGCTGTAGAGCACTTTGTCGATGCATGTCACATGCACACGGCCCCGAACCCGGGTTCCATCCACCAGTGTGCCGGAGTAATTGGCATATATGCCGGCTTCATCCATCAGCGTTCTTTCATCGGAATAGGTGGGCTCCCACAGCGAGAAGTTGGTGGCGCCAATGGTCTCCAACATATCGGAAACTTCCTTGCGCAAATCATTCCCATTGTACTGCGAGTTGACGGGCGTCTTGCGCAGCGTCATAAAGGCTGTGTAATTGTCACGCTGCTGCCCGGCCGGTTCGGTGATGGTATACGTATCTTCGGCGGTATCGTCTACTTCCCAGCCGGCAGGCCCGTCAAATTTCAGGCCCAGCTTGGTGGCTTCATACGTTTGATAGCTGAATGCCAATGCCGGCCGCGGCGTGGGGGTGGGCATATCGATGGGGTTCAGCGGCAGGGGAGTGGAGCCCGCAAAGGCGTAGGTCTCCGATGATACCGGTATCTGCGTCATTTCCGCGGTATATTCGCCGATATCCTCTTCCGCCTCCGGATCGCCCTCATACTCCGGTTCATTTGTGGGCTGGTTCGTGGGAGGGGTAAGGCCGTAATTAGCCGGCTGCTGCGTCGCCATGGGAATAATCTCTGGCGCGGCACAGCCGGACAGGGCTGCCAGCAGCACGCACAGTAGCAAAGCCAGGCCGATTT
>JAEWNM010000078.1 GCA_023392755.1 Bacillota bacterium | reverse complement strand
GCCCCAGAATATCGATGCGCAAATTGTCAAAGGAGCGGCTGATGCTAACGGGTTCTATTTCCACCGTTACGGTAACGCTGGTAAAGGACAGATTTTCGATCTCCGCGGGCTGGCGCACCTTTATCACGCCTGCAAAGCTTTCCGTAGCGCCGTTTATGTTCACCGGCGATTCCAGGAAAAGCTTCTCCACCTGGGCAAGCACCTCCGACCGGCCGGCGGCTACAATCTGGGAGGGCGTTACGGAAACACTCTTCACCCTGTAGCCTTCACCGGGTGTGCCGGTGGTGAGCGCCGCCTGCGAAAGGTCGATGGTTTTTGTGCTGTAGAGCATCTGCTCCACTATCACTTTGCCCAGTATCACCGACTCGCTTGTCACCTGGACCAGGGAGGAATTGATCTGTGTGCCGGCGGCATCCACCAGCACAAAGTCAACGCCGGAGCGCACCAGCCCTTCCCTTGCGGGCAGCGTGCTTTGGTCATACGTTGCTATGGCTCTGCTGACCCGGTCTACCAAGGTTTTAGGGCCGCTGATGGCTACTGTCGGCGGGTTCGGGGTCGGGTTGGCGCTGTAGTAATTCTGCGGCGGCTCGCCCTCCCGCACCACGGTCACGGGGATGCGGTAGCGGGTGACGTATTCCTCCACCTCCAGCTCAAGCGAGTCGGGAACGATTTCCACCACCGTTCCGTACGCGCTGGAGGATGTCGCCGAAATCTTCATCGTCTGCTTGCCAGGAGCGGTAACACGGGACAGATCGATGCGGACATTGTAGTTGACCGCCGCCACATTGGCGTATTCCTTCTGCGGCACATCCACCTTCATGCGGACGGCAGGCGGCACGGTGTTCAAATCGCTTACCACGATATACCCGTTTCTCTTGAGCGTATCGGCGCCGATGATATTGACGGGAACCTCGGTAAATGTGCGCTCTCTGGTCAGCGTCGGGTCCTGGGTAATGAGGCCGGCCCACAGCGCCACCGCCAGAAACAGCGCCAGCACTTTCCAGCCCAGGTTATGCCTTAGCATATGCCACAAACGCAAAAACGGGGCCTGAGCCGCCTTCTCCCCACGCCGGGGGGCGCTGTCATGCCGCCGTTCCAACTCGTTGCTCATTTTACGCCCTCCTTCCGGTCAAAACCGCGCCGGGCCTTTTGCTTGATGGTGGCCCACAGCCGGGCGTGGGGCTGCCCGTAAATGGAGCCCAATACCTGCTGCAGACTGACCGATTCCAGATGCCGGGTGAGCTTGCCGCCCTTGGCCATGGAAATGATGCCCGTTTCTTCGGATACGATCAGCGCCACGGCGTCGGTGGTTTCGCTGACGCCAATGGCGGCCCTGTGGCGTGTGCCCAGTTCCCGGCTGATTCCCTTGCCTTCGCTCAATGTCAAAATGCAGGCCGCCGCCATCACGCGGGTGCCCCTTATTACCACCGCCCCGTCGTGCAGCGGGGTATTGGGCTCGAATATATTTTCCAGCAGCGGGCAGGAGATCAATGCGTCGATGGGGGTTCCCGTCTCGATGATGTCCTTGATGCCCGTCTTTTGCTCGATCACGATCAGCGCGCCCACCCGGCGGCGGGACAGGTTTTGCAGGCATTGGCTGATTTCCGATACGATGCGCCTGCTGTCCACCCCGTCATCGGAATAGGCGCTGTCCAGGATGGCCCCCCGGCCAATCTGCTCCAGCGCCTTGCGCAGCTCCGGCTGGAACAGTATGACCAATACCACCGCGCCATTGTTGACAATGTTGAGCAGCACCCAGTTCAGCGCCGTCAGGCCCAGCAGGTCGGAAACCCAGCTGGCCAGGATCAGCATGCCCAGCCCTTTCAAAACGGCGCTGGCCCGTGTTTGGCGGGTCAGCATCAGCAATTCGTACAGCAAAAATGCCACAATCAATATATCCAGTATATCGGTTATGCTGGGGCGATTGAACACATTCCACAATATGGATTTCGCTTGTTCCCACAACGCAGCCAAGCTTGTGTTCCCCCACTTTCGTGCAAATGTACTCCGGATAACTGCTATTATACTACAGCCGGGCGCTTATATGAATCCCTTCCCAAGAAAAACCGAACTTTTTCTATTCAGGGCCTCCCCCATATAACGAAGGGGAAATGCATTTTTCTTCATGGAAACACAAACCATTCCTGTTATCCCCGCGGCGGCGTCAACATGTAAACCTTGGCGGTTTTTCGGGAAAAAGCATGACAATGCCTCAAAAGGATGGTACAATCAGGCTGTACCGCGGATCAGGACAGGGAGGCTTATCTGGTGCACGAAGGCCACAGGCAGCGGCTGCGCGACCGCTTTTTGCAGGATGGGCTGGACGGCTTTGCGCCCCATGAAATACTGGAGCTGCTGCTGTGCTATGCCATTCCCCAGCGGAACGTGAATCCCCTGGCCCATGCGCTGCTCCTGCATTTTGGCTCGCTTCACAGCGTTTTTGAGGCCATGCCGGAGCAACTGCAGGAGGTGGAGGGCATCGGGCCGTATGCCGCCTCTTTTTTGCACCTGATGGCGCCGCTTGGCCGCCGGATCGAATTAAGCCGGATGGGACAAAAACCCAGTCTTCAAAACCCCGCGGATGCGCAGGCTTATTGCGTGCATCTGCTGTCAGGCCTGCACCATGAGCACTTTTATCTGCTGGCACTAAACGCGCAAATGCAGCTGCTGGGCACAGTGCAAATTGGAAAAGGCAGCCTGTCGGAGGTGCCGGCCTATCCGCGCCTGGCGGTAGAGGCGGCCATCCGGCACAACGCCCATAGCGTAATCCTCTGCCACAACCACCCCGGCGGCTCCGCAATACCCTCCCAGGCGGACCTTAACGCCACAAGCCAGCTGGTCAATGTGCTTTCGGGAATCGACGTTCCGGTGATGGACCATATCATTGTGGCGGGCGGCCGGGCCGGGAGCATGGTGCAAATGGGCTACATCATCCATGATGCCGCGCAGGAAGGAACCGGCCGGCAGCCCGCCCCCAAAGACTGAAAGGAAAAGACTCCGGTCTGAAATGAAAGAAAAAACATGAAGCAAAACAGCAAGCCGCGTTCTGTTATCGCCAGGCTGCGCACCGTTATTCTCCTGCTGCTGGCTGCGGGCATCCTTTGTTACGGCGCACTGGTGGCCTTTGTATATTACCAGGAGGTGCACGTGCCCGTGTCCCAGGAAAAAGCCGACGCCCTTATCGTACTTGGCGCGCAGGTGCAGCCCTCGGGTGAGCCCTCCGTGCAGTTGGCCTGGCGGCTGGAAGCGGCCATCGAGGTATACAGGCAAAACCCGGCGCCCATTGTTGTAAGCGGCGGGCAGGGCAGCGACGAGCCGCGCCCCGAGGGGGAGGTCATGCGCGATTGGCTGATGGAAAGGGGCGTCCCGGGCGAGCACATCCTGGTGGACAGCGTATCCGCCAACACACTGCAAAACATCCGCCAGGCCGTTTCCCTGCTTGAGGGCATGCAGGTTCAACATGTGCGGATCATTACCAGCGATTACCACCTGCCTAGGGCGCTGGCCATCGCCAGGGACGAGGGCTTATCCGCCAGCGGCACGGGCAGCCCCTGCAAGCCGGAGTATTGGATGAAGAATCATTTCCGGGAGGCGCTGGCCTGGGTAAAATACTGGGGGCAGAAGTATCTGCATCTGCCTCTGGAGTAAACGTGTTGACGCAAGGAGCAGCCGATGGTGTTATGGGATGACATTTTTGCCCGCTGCCAGGCGGCGGGGATTCCCCTTTCGCGGGAGGCCGCCCAGGCGCTGGCCCGTTTCCATGGCCTGCTGACGGATTGGAACAGCCGCATGGACCTCACCGCCGTTTTGGAGGAATCCGAGATGGTGGACCGCCATTATGTAGACTCCCTGTCCCCCCTGAAAACGGAAGGCCTGCTCCCTGCGGGTGCCCGCGTGATCGACGTGGGCAGCGGCGCGGGCTTCCCCGGCATTCCCCTGGCCATTGCCCGTCCCGATTTGCAGGTGACGCTATTGGATGCCCAGAACAAGCGGGTGCGGTTTTTGCAGGAGGCGGCAAAGCATTTGAGTCTTGCGAATGTCGCGGCGCTGCACGGCCGGGCGGAGGATATGGCTCATCTTCCCGAATTCCGGGAGTGTTTCGACCTGGCTTTGGCCAGGGCGGTGGCTCCCCTGCCAACGCTGCTGGAGTTGCTTTTGCCCTTTGCAAAGGTGGGCGGCCGCGCGCTGTGCTGGAAAGGCCCTGCGGTGATGGCTGAGCTGCCCTTGGGGGATCAAGCCGCCAAACTTCTGGGCGGCTCGCTGGAAGCGCCGATATGCACGCCAATCCCAGGCCGCGATTGGTCGCACCTGCTCCTGCCCTGCAAAAAAGAAAAGAAAACCCTTCGACAATATCCAAGAAAAGCCGGCACACCCGGGCGCACGCCGCTGGGAAGCCAGTCATAAGCCGCCTGCTTTCGACGCAGATTTGGTGCTGCCGCCATGTTTTTTCATTTCCTGCCCGCGAAACGTGACGAACGAATATTCGTATACGCGGGCAGGATTTTTTATGCCATAAACGAATAGGATAGTCGAGTGCGGCGGCGGGACCGGGAGTCAGGGGGAGGACGACCGCCCTGTCCGCCGCGCTCGCCTTTATGCCAAAGAGCTACTCCGATCCTTCGGGAAGGGAGCTAATATCATGCAGCAGCCTCTGCGACAGAATCCCGGCCATGGTGCCTTCCGCCAGGTGTGTTGGCTGCCCCTAAGCAGCATTGTTCCCAACCCCGACCAGCCAAGGAAGGAGTTTTCCGAAGCCAGCCTGGCGGAACTGGCCAACTCCATCCGCCAGTTCGGGCTATTGCAGCCCATCACCGTCAGGGACGCGGCCGGCGGCCAATATGAGATCATTATGGGCGAGCGGCGCTTCCGCGCCTGCCAGATGCTGGGGCAAACCCACATAGACGCCATCGTGCTGCCCGCCACAGGCCGGGAGAGTGCCATGATGGCGCTGGTGGAAAACCTGCAAAGGGAGGACCTTCACTTTTTTGAGGAGGCGGAAGCCTTTGCCTCCCTCATCGACAATTATCAGATGACACAGGACGAATTGTCACGCCGCATGGGGAAGTCCGCCTGCACCATTGCCAACAAGCTTCGCCTTTTGCGCCTGGACCCGGCGCTTCGGGCGATGATTTTTGAAGAGAACCTTTCGGAGCGCCATGCACGGGCGCTTTTGCGCCTGCCGGACGGGCCGGGGCGCATGCGCATCGCGAGGCAGGCCGCCTCCAACAACCTCACCGTGCGGGAGACGGAAGCGATGGTGGAGCGCGCCATGTCCCGGCTGCCCGTTCCCCCGCCCCCCTCCAGACGCTTGATTTCCCTTGTCAGGGATCACCGGCTGTACATGAACGCCATCAAGGGCATTGTAGTGCAGATGCAGGAAACGGGCATCCCGGCGGAATACAGCGTTATGGAATATGGCGATACCATTGAGCTGCGCATCGTGCTGCCCAAGCGCAGGCGGCAATCGGTATAGCTTAGAATAAGCGCAATGTCCCCTTGCGATTTAGGGTTACTCTCTTTTTCCTCCATCCGGCATAAAGACGCGCGTTGGTCCGGCGGCCTCCTCCACCCGTCCCTTTCCCGCACCGGCGGAGCCGGGGTTTCCGAGCCCCCGCCTGCGAGGGCTTTTCATAGATCAGCGGCCGTCTGCGGGTGATTGATCCGCAGGCGGCCGCCCTGTATAAAGAAAAGCCGGTATTGGGCCGGCACAGTGTCTCAACAAAGTGGCTGACGCCACTTTGTTGATCTTTTCCCTCGCTACACTGCAAAATGGCGTTGCCATTTTGCGGCCGTTTGCTCGGGCAAGGAAAGAATTTCTCTGAAATTCTCGCGCAAACCACCGCACATGTCGCTGGTTTGCGATCTAGAATCAGAGGGCTTCGGCCCTCCGATACCTCCCTGGGTTTATTGATGGCCTGAACCGGTATTGGGCCGGCAGCCAAAAAAGGTTCTCCCCCGCGCGTATCGTTAACCGTTTTCACACGGGCACGTATACCGGATTTCCGCGCTTGGATACAGCACCTTTACCTGGCGGGCCTCCTCCAGTGTCAGGTTGGGAATCATAACGGGATAGCGCTCATCATCGGGCGAAGGATCGCTGTTCAGCTCCGCCCAGGTGTTTTCCTCGATCACACCGTTGGCATTGATACCCTTGTCCGTTTGGAATGCTTTTACTGCCGTCAGCGTTTCTTGGCCAAATATGCCGTCCGCGCCGTACAGGCTAAGCGGCAAGCCGTGGGCAATGAGCCTAAGCTGGGCTTCCTTCACCCAATAGCCGGAGCTGCCCTTGCTCAAAACGGGCAGCGACTCGGAAGGCGGATGCTCGGCCGTTTCTCCTGTATAATCCACGCCCATCAGCCTGGCGGCATACTGCCAGCCGGCGATGCCTTCCTTGACCACGCCCGATTTGGTGGATTTTGCATTGATAACTTCCCCGCCGCCGATAAACAGCCCCACATGATAAAAATCGCCCAGTCCGTCGGCCTTGTAGCCGGCGGGCTCCTTGCCGCTTTTGCGCCAGCGGAAAAGCGCCATGCCAGGCACCAGGGCAATCTGGCCCATTTTACCGACCTCGGTCGTGTATTTGCGAAGCATGGTATTGCTGCCGTGGTATATATACCCCCCCAGCTTGCGAAAGGCATAGGCGAACGCGCCGCTGCAATCCACCACGCCTTCCCTGGCGGCTCCCCATTGGTACTTCCACTTCTGCTCGTGCATCACTTTGAATACTTCGATCAGCTTGGATGGCTGTATCATGTTTTCACTCCCAGTCGTGACGCAATGCGTCCCATATCAGCGTATGCCCTGGCAGCCTTCATGGTTCGCAGCTAAAAAAAACCGCAGGGCACGAACTATGCCACGCGGCTTTTGCAGGGAGCTTTATCTTTTGTCGCGGCGGGCCGTTTTTATGGAAAGCAGGTGACAGGTTACGCCCGCGCCGATGAGGGAAAAAACGATATAGGCCCATACCTTTCCCAAAAGGGAGGCCGCCAGGGCCAGCGCAGCCCACAGCATAAAGATGGCCTGCGCCTTTGCCCGCGCGCTTATGCCCTGCCCAGTTCTGTAATGTCGGATATAGGCGCCAAATATCGGGCTCTTTATCAAAAATCGGTACGCCTTTTCCGATGTGCCGGAGAAGCAGGCCGCCGCAAGCAGCAAAAACGGCGTGGTCGGGAGCAGCGGAAGAAGTATCCCGACCGCGCCCGCCGCCGTCAGTATTATGCCGCAGACGATCAGCAATTTTTTTCTCACCCCGCCGTTATCCCCCTTTTCTTTGGCACGCTTAACCGCCGTCCTTTATAGATACCACTTTTATACCCCGGTGTCCGCGCCTTTGTTCAATACTCACGCAGCACCAATTCCGTCTCGCCGGGGTTTATGCCCTGAATGATGCGCAAAACCCTTTGATGGTTTTCGCCGTACTCCCTGCGCACCATATCGCGCAGCTCCGTTCCGCCGCGATATCCATGGATGATACGCACACGGTATACGCTCCTGTCGGCCCGTTTCAGGCGGCTGTCGATGAACACCCTGGCCTGATATTTGTTCATGCCGTGAACATCGATTTCCATGGTTCCGGGCTGCATACGCGTTTCCTCCCCACGTGACGGCGAAAAATTTCCTTACATTATAGCACAAACTTCGGAACGATGCGGAAAAATTCTGTTTTTATGCTCAAAAGGCTTCAAATGCGGCCCGTTTTGTTGTAATATGGAACATGAAAGCTTATGTTTTCCATTGCTTCCGGCCATAAGGCGGAATGGAAGGGGCGGTTTGCGCTCCGCCCTGGCAAATGCGCAGCATGAACGCACAGGAGGTACACCGGCCAATGAAACCATTCATGGACAAGGATTTCCTGCTTACAACCGAAACGGCCAGGGCGCTCTATTTCGGGGCCGCGGCGGATATGCCCATTCTGGATTACCACTGCCATCTGAGCCCCAGGGAAATTGCGGAAAACATCTCCTTCCGCAACGTGGGCCACCTGTTTCTGGGTGGTGACCACTACAAATGGCGGGCCATGCTCTCCTTCGGCATACCGGAAAATCTGATCCGGGGGGATGGGGATGATAAGGACAAATTTTTCGCCTATGCCAAAATGCTGCCCCATGCCATCGGCAACCCGTTGTACCACTGGACGCACCTGGAGCTAAGGCGCGTGTTCGGCATCGATACGGTGCTGAACGAAAAAACAGCGCCCGCCATTTGGGAACAGTGCAACGCGATGCTTGGCACCGAGGATTTCAGGGCCCAGCGGCTGATCGACAAGTTTAACGTATACGCGCTGTGCACCACCGACGATCCTGTCGACGACCTTGGCAGCCATATGCAGATTCTTCGGGAAGGGACGCTCAGGGCCAAGGTGCTCCCGGCCTTCCGGCCCGACAAGGCGGTGTACGCCGACCGCCCGGGCTTTGCGGATTACATCGGCAAGCTAAGCAGCGTTTCGGGCACTACCATACATAGTACGGAAGACGTGATGGCCGCGCTGGAAAAGCGGGTAAGCTTCTTTCACGAAGCCGGCTGCCGCATATCCGACCATGCGCTGGATACGGTGCCTTATGCGGATGTGAAAATGAAAAAGGCTGACCGTGCCCTGCGGGACAGCCTGGAGGGTGAGCCCGTTTCGCCGGAGGACGCGGCCCATTACCGCACGGCGCTGCTTACAGCCCTGGGCGGGATGTATCACAAAAAGGGTTGGGTGCAGCAGTACCACATCGCCGCCATGCGCAACAACAACACCCGTATTTTTCACAAGTACGGCCCGGATGTGGGCTTTGATTCCATTCTGGATGAGCCTATCGCCTATAACCTGTCTCGCCTGCTGGATGCACAGGATGCGAAGGATTGCCTGCCCAAAACCATTCTCTACAGCCTGAACCCCGCGGCCAACGCCATCATCGCCACCATGCTGGGCAATTTTCAGCAATCCCTGATGCCCGGGAAAATTCAAATGGGTTCGGCCTGGTGGTTTATGGACCAGCGGGACGGCATGGTAGATCAAATGAAGACGCTTTCAAGCCTTGGGCTGCTGAGCCGGTTTGTGGGCATGCTCACCGACAGCCGTTCCTTTGTAAGCTATCCCAGACATGAATATTTCCGGCGCATACTGTGCGATGTGCTTGGCACCTGGGTGGAAAACGGCGAATATCCAAACGATATGGATTTCCTTCAAAGCATGGTGCGGGATATCTGCTTCAACAACGCGCAGCAGTATTTCGGCCTGTAACGGAAGGCACCGCCCCAATCACAGCATCGTCGCCATGTACATGAACTCTTCGCCATAAGCCTAGCGGCGGCTGGCCGTATATCACAGGCTATCAAAATAAAGGACAAGCTGGAGGAAAAGCGAACCATGAAGCTGAACGACCTTTCACTAAAGAACCCGCAGCCATTTATCCAGGCAGGTTTCCGCCTGCCGTCGTACGACCGGGAAGCGGTGCGGCAGCAAACGCGCAGAAATCCCGCCTGGGTACACCTGGGGGCGGGAAACATTTTCCGGGCATTTTTGTGCGCGGTGCAGGACGACCTGCTGGACCTAGGCCTTCACGATAAGGGCATTGTGGTGGCGGAAGGGTTTGACGGGGAACTGATCGATAAGGCTTACCTGCCTTTTGACAGCTTGAGCGTGCTGGCGGTTTTGAAATCCACCGGCGCGGTGGACAAACGGGTGCTGGGCAGCGTGACGGAAGCGCTGAATGTGGCCACGGGCAGCGGGCCGGACTGGGAAAGGCTGAAGGAAATCTTCGCCTGCCCGTCGCTTCAGATGGCCAGCTTCACCATTACGGAAAAGGGGTATGCCTTTACCGCCGATGAAAGCCTCATGGGCAAAACGGCCGCGCTGTGCCTGCACCGGTATCAAAGCGGCGCGAATCCCCTGGCGCTGGTAAGCATGGACAATTGCTCCCACAACGGTGAAAAGCTGCGCGGCGCCGTGCTTGACGTTGCGGGCCGTTGGGTGAAGGAAGGCCGGGCTGACCAAGGCTTTTTGGCTTACCTGGAGGATGAGGGCAGGGTCTCCTTCCCCTGGTCAATGATCGACAAGATCACCCCAAGGCCGGACGAGTCCGTGCAGGCTATGCTCAAAAGCACCGGATTCGAGGATACGGACGTTATCATCACCGCAAAGCGCACCTATACCGCCGCCTTCGTAAACGCCGAGGAGGCGCAGTACCTGGTGGTGGAAGACCGGTTTCCCAACGGCCGCCCGCCGCTTGAAAAGGCCGGCGTGCTTTTTGCCGACAGGGACACCGTGAACCTGACGGAAAAGATGAAGGTGGGCACGTGCCTAAATCCCCTGCATACCGCTCTGGCGGTGCTGGGATGCTTGCTTGGGTATAAGACAATACACGCGGAGATGAAGGATGACGACCTGAAGCGCCTTGTGCACCATCTGGGCCATGTGGAGGGGATGCCGGTAGTGGCCGATCCCAAGATCATTCGCCCGGCGGACTTTTTGAACGATGTGCTCACGGTGCGTTTCCCCAACCCCTTCATGCCGGACACCCCGCAAAGGATCGCTACCGACACTTCCCAAAAGCTGCCCATCCGCTTTGGCGAAACGCTCAAGGCGTATCAGTCGCGGCCTGACCTGCAATTGGCCGGCCTTGACGCCATTCCCCTGGTATACGCCGCTTGGCTTCGGTACCTGATGGGCATAGGCGACGACGGGCAGCCCTTTGAGTTGAGCCCTGATCCGCTTTTGAGCAAATTGCAGCCGGTGCTGGGCAAGGTCGCCTTGGGCGACAAGGGGCCGTTTCATGAACTGCTCTCCCCCATCGCAAGCGATGCTTCCCTTTTTGGCGTAAACCTTTACGAGGCGGACCTTGGCGAAAAGGTGGAAGGCTTCTTTGCCCAAATGGTCTTGGGCCCCGGCGCTGTGAGAAAGCTGCTGCACGAAACGGTAAGCAGGTTTTAGCAAGAAAACCGCCTTTGATATCATATGCTCCCTGCCGGCCGGGGAGCATATCGCTTTTATGTACATCAGAAGGAGGCGCGCATGGATCACGATTCCCAAAAGTTTATGGCCTGCTGTTTTGAAAACTCACTGGCCGGCCTTAAAACCATTCCCAAATCCGATTTGCACAACCATGCTGGGCGCGGCGGAAACCTTTGCTATATTTCCGCCTGGGCAGGCACACAAATCACGCCGCCCAGCGCCCCCTTTGCCTCCCTTGCCCATATGCAGGAGTGGTTTGAGCAAAACGTAAAAATCCATTGTCCCGGTACCGCCGGGTACCTAAAGCGAATCGAGGCCGCCTTTGCCCAGGCGCAGGCAGATCACATCCAGCTGCTGTCCATGAGCTTTGGTTTTGGCGAGATTGATTTTTTGGGCGGTATGGAGCCGTTTGTGCGCTTGATAGAAATGCTCAAAGCCGCCCATGCGCCCAGCACGGCCTTTTTGCCCGAACTGGCTCTTGACCGCGCCCAAGACGCGGAAAGCGCCTATGGCATGGTGAAAGATATCCTTTCTTACGGGTGGTTCGAGTCCATTGATATCTGCTGCAACGAGCTTGCCCAGCCCATATGGCCTTTTCAAAAAATCTACCGGCTGGCCAGGGACATGGGTATAAAAAGGAAAGCGCATGTCGGCGAATTCGGCACGGCGGAGGAGGTGCTTGCGGCCTGCGAAGCGCTGGATTTGCAGCAGGTGCATCACGGCATCGCCGCGGCCGCTTCCGAGCCGGTGATGCGCTGGCTGGCAGAGCACGAAATACAATTGAACGTCTGCCCCACCAGCAACATCATGCTGGGCCTTGTCAAGGAATATAAGGCGCATCCCATACGAATCCTTTTTGACCGCGGCGTTCCCGTGACCATCAATACCGACGACCTGCTGATCTTCAACCAAAGTGTCTCGCAGGAGTACCTGAACCTGTTTGCGGCCGGTTTGATGTCGGCGGAGGAATTGGACCATATCCGGCTGACCGGGCTTTTGGGGCTTCAAAGCGCAGCATAGAACCCTGCTCTGCAAAAATTGCGATGAAGGAGAAAGCGGCATGGATTGGAAAGAGCGATATGCAAAAGCGAACAAGCCGAAGCTGGCCGAGGTGAATGAGTACCTGGCCGGGGATGCAAAAGGCCTGTTCGCGCGGTTCAATCATGCATTAAAGGATACATACGGCCTTGGGTATGTGGTTATCGCTTATTCCGACGTCAGCGGATGGAAGTACAAATACGGCCACAGCGGCCTGATCCTTGTCCATAACGTCTGCTTTCATGACGGCATTTTCTCGGTGGAAGGCATTGATGTGGCAGACCCGCGCACATTGGACCAGGCAATCGCCAAAGTGGGTGAAATGCACCGCGACGGGTTTATGGAGCGTTTTGCCGCGTTTTCCAGAAAACGAGCCGAAAGGAAAAAGGAAAAACCCAATGTATCCCCACGCATCGGTAAAAACCTGAATCAGTGCCGGTGGCCCGCCATGGTATCGCGCCAGAGCCTGAAAACGCTGTATGAAAACGATGCAACGGGCATGACGGATGAAGCGCTGCTAAACGATATCGGCTTCACCCTGTATGTAAGGTGCCTGGAAGCCAGGGAAATCTACGGGCTGATGGAAGCCGGTAAAGTGAAATGCCTGCACTGCGGCAGCGTTCTTGATTATGCGGACATCATGGAATGCTCCTGCGGCCGGCAGTATACCTACCGGGAATACCGCAAAAGCTATCGGGCAAACAACATGCCCCGGGGTGAAGCATCCGGCATTTTTGATGCATTTATCGCCGATTGGGAAAATGCGCGGGACAGCGTTATCAAAATGCGGCTGATTGATAACCTGATTCACGAATTTCATGTTTCCAGCATCGCCGGCACCAGAAACCGCCCGGTTGGCGTAAACCTTATACAGGGAACGAAAGAGCAGGTCGCCGCCCTGATTAAGGAGTTGGCATACGGCAGCCCGGCAGGCGTATAAGCCGTCCATGCAAATCCTGCATATAAACAGAATCAAGCCCGCGGCTATGCCGCGGGCTCAGTGTGTCAACAAAGTGGCTGTCGCCACTTTGTTGAGCTTTTCCCTCGCTACACTGCAAAATGGCTTTGCCATTTTGCGGCCGTTTGCTCGGGCAAGGAGAGAATTTCTTCGAAATTCTTGCGCAAACCACCGCACATGTCGCTGGTT
>JAEWNM010000021.1 GCA_023392755.1 Bacillota bacterium | reverse complement strand
CTCGTAGAGTGAAAGTTGCGTAGGGGGCCGATCACGATAGCTGGTAAAAGCTTCTCATTGTGCTTCTTCCAGTAAGGGCGTATGCTCAGCTTAATTTTCATCCAACCACGTGATGCCGGGGGATGTGCTTTCGGCTGTCATGACGCCAGAACAGCTTGCAGACCTGTGGGAAATAAACAATGAAGTTTTGAGCTTGCTGACACCCGAGCAAAGGAAAAAAGTGAACGATAAGGAGGACATTCTCCTAATCATCAGCGAGCTTGATCCAGCCAAACAAGAACAAATCACACAGTTGGCACAGAATGTTTTCTCATCCCTTAATGACCAGCAGAAGCTAGACGTGATGTTTTTAGGAAGCGGAATGCTTGATGGCGAGGATTTGGCTACAAGACTGGCCATCCTGAATCATCTAAAAGACAACGATGGTGAAATAACATACGACGACCTGGTTGATATTGGCGTATACGCGCCGGGGACATTGGCCGATGGCGGAATCATACGGTGGCTGCAGAATTTAGATTATGGCGGGCCGGCTCATTTTGGGGAGCTGCTGGAAAAGGAACACCAGCTGAATGGCTTTGGCACATCCTTTGGGCAGCTTGACAAGGAATACAGAATGCAGCAGGCGGAGCAGAGAACCCTGTTGCTTGCCATGGCAGCAGCCCCGATCATCAACAGGTTGCTGTCTGGGCGCACCTTAAGATGAATGCGGCGGGGTGAAGGCACGGCCTTTGTTATCGTTTGGCATAAGGGCGCTTGAGGCGTTTGCCGCGCCATATGGCGTCACACAGTCCGCCGCGCAATTTTGCAGGTTGTGTGGTTTCTATCCGCCCGGAGCATGTGGCGGAACTGACGCAAGGGTTTGCGTCATAACGCGCCGGCGCGGTTTTCGACTTGTATGGGTATACACTGGCTTAAAAATACTGATTGTGATTGAACCTGCCGTTCCTGCCCCCCATTCAAACAATACGCCGCGGCGATCACCGTTCCCATATGATTTGGCCTTATAGGGCATACCCCAATCCATGCTTTTTTTGAATTAAATCCAGATGAGTCTGCCCGGCTGTGTGTTTTCCTTGCCATTCTATTGTGTTCTGACAAAAAGTAACATATAATCATAAAAAGATTGAAACAGCATCAGCCTATTGCATATGCGCCAAGTGAAACCTTAACCAAACATACAAAGGAGGGCCGCGCCATGGCGCAGACCAGAAAGTGCGTGCCTGGCACAATTGTCCGGTTTGAAAAAATGGAAGGCAGGCATTACCCCTTTGTGCGCTTTGTCACCAAGGATGGGCAGCAGGTGGAGCATGTATGGACCGGGCGCTCTTTGGAAGACAAGGGCGCTTATACGGATGCGGCCGCCCTTGCCAAGCTGAACGGACTTGTGGTGCAGGTGGAGTATGATACGGCCAATCCCGCGTATTTTGATTTGGCGGATAATGAATCGCCGTCCCTATTCGCGGCCGCGCAAACGAGCATGAATTTTTCGGTAACGCCCAAAAGCAAAAAACACTATCTTTTCCCGTACACATTGATTTTGGGCTTTCTTGTTCTTTTCATTGTATCTGGCTGCGCCGGATTTCTGCTGGTAAACAATGACACCAGGGCGGCCAATGAGGCATTGAATTTGTTTGCGCGAATTCTTTTTTTCGCGTTATATGCGCTTCTGCCGGCGGCCCTTTTGTATTATGTACAGCATTTTTACACCGGCTCTGAACGGGTCATGGTGAAAGATGACGTTATCTACCATTACCGCTGCCGCAATATGAAAAACATGCTGGCGGAACACAGATACAGCAGGATTCTTCATGTGGATCTCGTGATTGCGGGCAGGCAAAGGATACGCGTATACGGCGAGATTGAACAGGTCGTAAACATAGCATCCCGCCGCAAAAAAACGTACTATCGGCAGTCTTTCACCAGCCCGGACCGAAAAGGGCATGATGAGGTGCCGGCTTATCAGCAAAGCGAAAGCGCGGTGCCTGACTCGGACAAGCTGATCGTTCGCACGCTTAACGACCCAACCAATATAAAAAGAAAGGTGAAGGTTTCACGGCTTGATATACGCAAAACCATGGAGAACGCGGAGTTTTTGACCGAGAAACTGCGTGCCGTGCGCGGCGGGCAATCCGCCGGGGAGATTGGCAGTACCCCCTTTGCCGGCCAATAGAACGCATTGCGGCAGGGAACACGGCGGAAATCATGCATCTCCCCATTGCCCAGTGAACAAATGCACAGAAACAGAAAGATTAGGAAGGGAAGCACGACATATGCGAAAAGGGGCAGGATTTTACGCCAGCACTGCCGTTTTCATCATCATCATGTTGGCCTTGCGCTATTTGTGGATGCCTTATACCGGCCCTTTAACGGAACAGTGGCCTTTCTATCTTGTCCGATGGGTGTTTTATGCCATAGCCGTCGGCGTTGGTAACATGTTTTTCTATATGACGCTGACGAATTTCAAAACGGGGTGGGTGTCCGGCTTCCTGATCCCCATGGGGATCAGGATCGGTTTGGATGCGCTGCTCTGGCTGTCGGCAGAGCTCCTTCAGGAACTCAGCTTTCCCATTGGGTTTTTGCTTGACGCCTTGTTCATTGCAGCCGCGGGCCTGTCCATTACATGGACTGACCGGAGAAGAATGAAATGGCTGTTTCAAAAAATGGGCCGGCCCGGCCTTGCCGTGCTTGCGCTGCTGTCGGTATTGCTGCTGGCCATGGTCATCCTCCTTCAGGCGGATGTTTTCAAAAACAGCCACAAATTCATTAAGGGCTCCGACGGGTATACCATAGCCGCCGGTTATGTCGCCATCAAGGCATATGCGCTTTCCCTTTTGATATCCTTTGCGGTTCAATATGTGATGGTGCTTTTGATCGTTCATAAAAGGCAAACGGTACGGGTGAGGGCCAGAGGCATTTTCCATTGCATCGCGCTTCTGGTTATGCTGGCCGTGGTGCTTCAATTGCGGATGTACATATATCCCGCTTATTTTTCAGACATTGGGTCTACCGGATATACGTATGACCGGGTGCGGGATGAAAAATATCCGGAGGCGGATTTCCACCGCAAAACATCGTATATCACATTTGAACGGCTCAACCAGGCGCTTGAAAGAATAGAGGAAGGCAGCATTCTAACCACACAAATCAGTGACAAGGCGTATAAAAACCAAATCTGGTTTTCGCATAGCGAAGCGTTGCGCCTGAATGAATTGAACGTGAACGGATACATGGTGTCCTATTTCAGCCCCTATGCCATCTGCTATTTTGACGGCCGGAATCAGCAGCTTTTGTTGACCCGTGATATCAGCAGCAAGCCGGAGGACGGCTTGCTGATTGAAATTCTGAAACAGGGGATCATGGATGGCGACTTTCATTGCTTTGAATATGGCTGCGAATATTTGCTCAAATATGCGCCTGATTTTATTAAGCCCTATATTGACCTGTATGCCAAAGGCGAATTTACGAAGCGGCAGCGGCTTGATATGGGGGATATCCGCCCGGAATATGTGATGGAACTGGCGCAGGGGTTTGCGTCATAACGCGCCGGCGCGGTTTTCGCCTTGTAGGGGCAAAACGGTATGACCGCTATTTTGAAAATGGAAAAATTTTATAAGAAATGTAAAAACTACTTGACACTAAGTAAGGATGGTGTTACTATTTGTCTTGAACAAATAACATGAAACGAGGCGACAATCAGATGGCTTATCAGCAGAAAAAGACGATACTCAGCATAAGCACCGGCATTTTGGTTATGGCGGCCTATATCCTGTATGCGCTGGACAGGGTTAACGCGGGCGCTGCCGATTTAGGCGATATGAAGTTTTGGGCCGGCGCCATGCTGGTGTTCATCGGCATAGGCGCGGGCATCACCGTTGTCATCCAGATTGTTTTCCACACCCTGCTGGCGGTATCCATTGCGGCCAGGGAAAGGGAAAGCAGCGGGAAGGAAATCAACAAAACGCTGAAGGCTTCCACCGTGGAAGATGAAATGGATAAGCTGATCGAGCTCAAATCGCTGCGTGTGGGGTACGCGCTGGCCGAGATTGGCGTCGCGGCGTCGCTTCTGTCCCTGGTGTTGGGCTCCCCCCCGGCGGTGATGCTCAACATTCTTTTCCTTTCATTGGGCATAGGCTCCCTGGCCGAGGGGTTTGTCAGCCTGCACTATTACAAGGCGGGTGTGAACAATGGCTAAGCGCGTTGAGATAACCAACAACATACGCAGGCTGCGGTTTTTCGCCAATGAGATGACGCAGCAGCAGCTTGCGGAAAAAGCCGGTGCCTCGCGCCAGACCGTTATCGCCATTGAGGCCGGGAAGTATTCCCCCTCCCTGGAGCTGGCGTTCCGCATTGCCCACGCTTTTGGCGTAACCATTGAGGAAACGTTCCATTTTGAGGTGAAGGAAGACGGGGGAGAACCGTGATGAACGCACTGCCGCGTCGCGGCCTCGTTTACCGGCCGCGGCTTGCGGCGGCGCCATCGGGCCTTTGCTGTAACCGGGAGGGCAAAAGCATAAAGGCGGCGTCAGGCGTTACCCAAAGGCGGAATACTCGCATGAATTTTTTGGGATTGCATGGATTATGGAAACGGGATTATTCCCCATGCAACAAAACAGTGGATGTGAGGGAAAAGAAATGAAACGAACGCTTGCTTTGATGGTGGTACTCTTCTTTTCATTTTCATCGGTCACTGCCTCCGCACAAAATTTTCGGGGCGAGCACCTTGCTTCTCTGGGGGATTATGTCGCAGCCGTACAGGAAGACGGTACAGTAAAAGCTGTAGGACA
>JAEWNM010000159.1 GCA_023392755.1 Bacillota bacterium | reverse complement strand
GTGATGGCCGCCGTCAGCGTCGTCTTGCCGTGGTCTACGTGACCGATGGTGCCGATGTTCACGTGCGGCTTGTTCCGCTCAAACTTTTGCTTGGCCATGGATGTTTACCCTCCTTAACAAATCCGTTGAAAGTAACTGCGGGCTCCGCCCGCCTAATACGTCCGTTGCTGATCAGTCCCGCTTGCCGACAACCTTTTCCGCCACGGATTTGGGCACTTCCTCGTAGTGGTCGAATTCCATGGAGAACATGCCGCGGCCCTGGGTGCGGGAGCGCAGGTCGGTGGCATAGCCGAACATTTCGCTCAAGGGCACGAAGGAGTGGATTGTCTGGTCGCCCATACGCGCTTCCATGCCCTCAATACGGCCGCGGCGGCTGGAAATATCGCCGATCACGTCGCCCATGTACTGTTCGGGCACGATGACTTCCACCTTCATAACAGGCTCCAACAAGCAGGGATCGGCCTTGCGGACCGCTTCCTTGAACGCCATGGAACCGGCAATCTTGAATGCGATTTCGGAGGAGTCCACCTCGTGGTAGGAGCCGTCCAGCAGTACCGCCTTGAAGTCCACCACCTCAAAGCCGCCCAAGGGGCCGGAGGCTGCGGCTTCACGGATGCCGGCTTCGATGGGGGAGATAAATTCCTTGGGAATCACGCCGCCCACAATTTTGCTCTCGAATTCATACCCCTTCCCGGGTTCCTGGGGCATAAGCTCGATTACGCAGTGGCCGTACTGGCCGTGGCCGCCGGTCTGCCGCACGTAGCGGCCTTCGGCCTTGGCAGCCCTGCGCGCGGTTTCGCGGTAGGCCACCTGGGGCTTGCCCACGGTAGCTTCCACCTTGAATTCACGCATCAGCCGGTCCACGATGATTTCCAGGTGCAGCTCGCCCATGCCGGCGATAATGATCTGCCCTGTCTCCTGATCGGTATAGGTCTTGAACGTGGGGTCCTCATCCGCCAGGCGGATGAGTGCCATGGTCATCTTGTCCTGTCCGGCTTTCGTCTTGGGCTCGATGGCCACGCGGATCACCGGATCGGGGAATTCCATGGATTCCAAAACAATTTGATTCTTTTCGTCGCTCAGCGTGTCGCCGGTGGTGGTATCCTTGAGGCCCACCGCCGCGGCGATTTCGCCGGCGTATACGGCATCCACGTCTTCACGGTGATTGGCGTGCATCCGAAGGATGCGGCCCATACGCTCCCGCTTTTGCTTTGTGCTGTTCATCACATAGCTGCCGCTTTGCAAAACGCCGGAATATACGCGGAAGAAGGCCAGCTTGCCCACAAAGGGGTCCACCGCGATTTTGAAAGCCAGCGCGGAAAACGGTTCGCTGTCTTCGGGCTGCCGGATTAGCTTTGTTTCCGGATCGCCGGGAACAGTGCCGCTGACGCTTCCGATATCCATGGGGCTGGGCAAATAATCCACCACGGCGTCCAGCATGGGCTGTACGCCCTTATTGCGGTAGGATGTGCCGCACAATACGGGCGTCATCCTGCAGGCAATGGTGGTTTTGCGGATGGCGTCCTTGATTTCTTCGGTGGAGAGCTCTTCCCCCTCGAAGAATTTTTCCATCAGCGTGTCATTCGTTTCGGCCACCGCCTCAATGAGGCTGGCACGGTATTCGTTGGCCTGTGCAAGGTACTCGGCGGGAATTTCTTCCTCCCTTACATCCTTGCCCTCATCATCGTAATAAACTTCCGCCTTCATCCTGACTAGGTCAATGATGCCGCGGAACACATTTTCGCTGCCGATGGGCAGCTGGATGGGCACGGCGTTGGCGGAAAGCCTATCCTTCATCATCCGCATAACGCGGAAAAAATCCGCTCCGGTGATGTCCATCTTGTTGACGTAGGCAATGCGCGGCACGCGATACTTGTTGGCCTGACGCCAAACGGTTTCACTTTGGGGCTCTACGCCGCCCTTGGCACAAAACACTGCCACGGCGCCGTCCAGCACGCGCAGGGAGCGCTCCACTTCCACCGTGAAGTCCACGTGGCCGGGGGTGTCTATGATGTTGATACGGTGTCCCCGCCACTGGCAGGTGGTGGCGGCGGAGGTGATGGTGATGCCGCGCTCCTGCTCCTGGGCCATCCAGTCCATGGTTGCGGCGCCTTCATGCACCTCCCCCATGCGATGCACCCGACCCGTATAGAACAGGATGCGCTCTGTAGTAGTAGTCTTACCGGCGTCGATATGCGCCATGATGCCTATGTTGCGCACCATATTCAAAGGGTGACTTCTTGGCATTGTGGTACGTTCTCCTTTCTGAAGGATGGGAAACGGGCTTGGGCCCTTTTGCTTTGGGCATTCCGTTTACCACCGATAATGCGCGAACGCCTTGTTGGCCTCGGCCATGCGGTGCATTTCCTCTTTGCGCTTGACGGCGCTTCCGGTGTTGTTGGCGGCGTCCATCAATTCCCCGGCCAGCCTTTGGGCCATGGTCTTTTCGCCGCGCTTGCGGCTAAAATCCACGATCCAGCGCAGGGCCAATGTCTGGCGGCGTTCGGGCCTGATTTCAATAGGCACCTGGTAGGTGGCGCCGCCCACGCGGCGGGCCTTTACTTCCAACTGGGGAGCCACGTTGCCAACCGCTGCGGTGAACACTTCGTTAGCTTCCTTGCCGGTCTTTTCGGCAATGGCAGCAAAAGCGTCATAGCAGATGGATTGAGCCGTGCCGCGCTTACCCTGAAGCATGATCTGGTTGATGAGCTTGGTGACAACGGTGGTCCCGTGTACGGGATCGGGCAGCACCTCTCGCTTGGGTATAAATCCACGACGGGGCATGATTTTCCCTCCTCATGCAAATACGGTCAGGATGATTGCACGCGCCGCCTGACGGCATGTCAGCATCACGCCATCCCCGCTGCCTACAGCGGGACGCGGCGGTAAGACACAGCGCCATTTTTGCCTCCGCCGTTCCGAAGGAGGCCGGCTCGGCTCTGTCTTTCTTGCCGCGCTTGGGCATCAGGTGTGCGATTACTTCTTGGGTCGCTTTGCACCGTACAGGGAACGCCCCTGCATCCTCTTGGCCACGCCGGCGGTATCCAGCGCGCCGCGGATAATGTGGTAGCGCACGCCGGGCAGGTCGCGAACGCGGCCGCCGCGGATCAGCACCACGCTGTGCTCCTGAAGATTGTGGCCAATCCCCGGTATATAGCAAGTGCCTTCGATGAGATTCGTCAGGCGGATTCTTGCGATTTTACGCAGAGCGGAGTTCGGCTTTTTGGGCGTGGTTGTCTTCACGCTCAGGCAAACGCCGCGTTTTTGCGGGCAACCCTGCAAAATGGGCGCAGTCGACTTGTTAACGACCTTTTCCCTTCCCTTGCGGATCAATTGATTGATCGTGGGCATGGAAGCACCTCCTGGATTGATATCTATAATACTTCCGCAACCCTCGGAAGCCTATAGGCAATAATGTTCAGCGCAAAAGCCCGGCCGCGGCTGTATCTACATCGATACGGCAGGCCTGCCCTAACTGCGCCATGGTCTTGACCACCGTAACGGGCACCCGCTGTGCCTCGGCGGCTGTGCGCACCCTGCGGTAAATGAAGTCGTCCGCATCTTCCGCCACAAACACCTGTGCGATCTTTCCCGCTTCCAGCGCCCGCAGAAGCTGCTTGGTGCCAACCACGCGGCCGGCGGGATTCTTAAGCTCTTCCAGCATGACGGACCGCTCCTTTTCGGGCGATGCCCCGCCTGTTTTCCCAAAAAAGCATAGAAAAACATGGCTTGCGGACAACCACATAATCATATCATCGCTTTCCTTTTTTGTCAATCTGTGCGACAGAAAAAGATTCGACGGCAAGGGACAAGGGGTTCCCGGCCGGGCCGGCCAGGCCGCACAGTTTTTTTGTAACCCTACATATTATTATATAAGGCCGTCCATGTTTCATTTTCCAAAAGGTTGCGGCGTAATTTGCCGCGCGCCGGGGGAAGCTTGTGTCAAGTGATGAACAAGGAGGTTTCCTTATGCGCCTTCTATGCCTGCTTCTTTCATGTTTGCTTGTGATAACCCTTGTCTCTTCCTGCGCCTCCACGCCGGATGCGCAGGCAGAACTCCTTCCCTCCGCTTCTCCACAAACGGGCACGGGCACCGGCAGCGCGCCCGCGGCCAAGCCGCCGCTTCCCACCCGGCTCAAAAAGACCGATAAAAACGGTGTGCCGGTTTTACAGGTGTATGTGGTTGAAGACAAGGCCGTTCAGGAAATGGACCTGGAAACCTACCTTCAGGGCGTGGTGGCCGGCGAAATGAAAAACGACTGGCCGCTGGAGGCGCTCCGTGCCCAGGCCATTCTGGCACGTACCTTTGTTTTGAAGTTCACCACCGAAAAGGAAAGCAAGTACCAAGGCGCGGACGTCTCCACCGATATAGAGGAGGCCCAGGCCTACAGCGCCCAGGAGATCAACGACCGGGTGAAGCAGGCGGTGGAAAGCACGCGGGGACTGGTGCTGGCCTCTGACGGAGCATTTCCCTACACCTGGTTCCACGCCCATTCCGGCGGGCAGACAGCCCTGGCCAAGGAAGGCCTTGCCTATGACGAGGAGGAACCGCCCTATACCGAAAGTGTGCCCGGCCGTGAAAGCGGAGATGCGCCGCCTGACGCCAAAGCATGGGAGGCATCTTTTACCGAATCTGAATTTCTGGCTGCCTGCAAGAAGGCCGGCGGGTCCCCCGCCTCCGCCAAGGATATCTCCATTACCAAAAAGGGCGAGGGCGGCCGGGCGCTGACAATCTCCGTAGACGGCAAGGAAGTAAGCGCCCCAGAGCTTCGCATCGCCCTGGACAGCAAAAAAATGCGATCCACGCTTTTGACCAGTATCAAGTACCAGGGCGGTAAAATCATTATGGCCGGCAAGGGCTACGGCCATGGGGTAGGCATGCCCCAGTGGGGCGCCTATGGCCTGGCCGAGGAGGGTATGAAGGGTGAAGAGATCGTAATGCAGTACTTTAAGGATGTGCAGGTTGTACCGATGTGGTAAACCACTTCGCGGAAATGATGAATCATTTCCGCGATCAGACCATCAAAGAACCTACACTTATCAAGCGTAGGTTCTTTGCATATAAGTGGGCGAGGAGAAGAGGGGGAGGAGAGAAAAGAAGCAACAGAAGAGGGCCTTAGCCATCTTCTTCATATTCTGAACTGCACAGGTCAGGAAGCATTGTTCGCGCATATTGGCAAGGCCGACCATGCGTGCATAACGCAAGCCGTGGTTTTCTTTAGATTCCGCAAAGGAAGGTTCAATGGTTTCCTTCCGCCAATTGTACAAC
>JAEWNM010000275.1 GCA_023392755.1 Bacillota bacterium | reverse complement strand
TTCGGTGTTGAAGAAATCGTCGCCGGTAATGTCGAAGGCGGAGGAGGCGGTGAAGTCGACACCGTCCACGGAGGTGAAGGTTCTGGGTGTGATGGTATCCTGAATCACGTCGGCGGCAGTGTCGCCGGCCACGGATACCATGCAGTACAGCCTGTCAAAGGCACTCATGATCGAATGGCGGAAGTTGGCGTTATTCACGGCCAGCAGCCAGTTTTCCGGGCCGTATTCCGCGTCATACTTGGGATCGAAGTTGAAGCTGTAGAAGTAGGAATAATCGGGGATAACGCGCTGAAGGGTGATGTACTGGGGATTGTTGACCTTCCAGTCGTCGATGATTTCGTTGCTCAGGAGCGCGTAATCCACCTCATCCCGCAATACCATGGTGGGGGCCAGGGTGGTAGCCTCGGCATTGTAGGTGCGCTCGAAACGGTCGATGAACACGTTGGCGGCATCCCAGTTGTTGACGTTCTTCACATAGGTGTGCTTTCCCTGTGGCTCGTACTCGGCCAGCAAGAAAGCGCCGCAATAATACATCCTGTCGTTGGAGGTGCCGAAATTTTCGGCCAGTTCTTCAAGCTGCGGGCCGTAAGCGGGCAGATAGCACACATAGGTCAGCATGCTCAAAAAGTAAGGAACAGGGTTTACCAGGGTATACTGGAGCGTGTAATCATCCACCGCCTTGACGCCCACCTCGGCAAAATCGGTAACGGTGCCGGCGTTGTATTCGGTGGCATTCTTGATGACTTTCATCTGGCCAAAGGTGTTGCTGGCGTAGGCCGGGGTCATCACATACTTGGCGGCGGCCACAAAGTCGTTGGCGGTGAGCTCGGCTATTTCGTTGCCCTGATAGTCATACCATTTCACACCCTGGCGGAGGTGAAAGGTCCAGGTCAGGCCGTCTTCGGACGTCTCCCAGTTGAGGGCAAGGCCGGGGATCAGCTTGCCGTAGCGATCGTACTCCACCAGGGAGTCGATTACGTTCGCGCCAACCTCCTGCTCCCATTGGGCGCCAGCGGTAAGGTAATTCAAGGTCGATACCTCGGATGCGTATACCCTGCGGAATACAACGGGTTCCTCCGCCAGGCTTACGGCCGCCATGGAACACAGCAGCACAAGACACAAGGCAAACGCGATAACCTTTTTCATGGGATGCCCTCCTCCTGCAATTTTCTACTGACAGAATGCATGGGGTGTTTTGACTGACAAATAGCTGTCATAAGTTAGCATACAACCCCTGGTATAGGATGTCAAGGGAAGGAATGCATTTTTCTTGTACACAACTTGCAGATAAACGCTTTTGTTCGCGGTTTGCGCGCCCTGGATGAACTATGATGTATGAATGCAGGCATTCACGAAGGATTCAAAGATAGCCTTTGCTTTTTCGTCCGCGTGCCACATGCGCTCCGGGTGCCACTGCACGCCCAGAAGGTATGGATGATCCTTTTTTTCCACGGCCTCGATCAGGCCTGTGCTTGTTTTGGCGGCGGCAAAAAGGCAGGGCGCGCAGTTTTTCACGGCCTGATGGTGCATGGTATTCACGGGAAGGCGGGTGGTTTTTACAATGCGGTGAAGCAGGGTGCCCTCCTCAATGAATACGTCGTGGGAGGGCAGGTGATCAGGCTGCTTCTGGGTATGCTGCTGCTGAACCGGCTGCGCGTTTTGCTGATAGATATCCTGATACAAAGTGCCGCCCAAACCCACATTCAAAAGCTGGATACCCCTGCAAATACCAAGAACCGGCTTGCCGGCGGGGAGGACGGCGCTTAGCAGGCCCAGCTCCATTTCGTCCCGCTGGGGGGTAATCTCACCGCAGCATTGCAGCGTTTCCTCGCCATAGCGGGACGGGGCCACATCCCAGCCGCCGGTAAACAAAAAGCCATCCAGCTCATTCGCGGCCTGCGCCCATATGGCGCCGTCCCCCTTTGGCGGGAGAAGCAGCGGAAAACCGCCGCAGGCGAAAACAGCTTCCATATAATTCATGCCGATGCTCAGGCTGGGGCTGTCCTTGGCGATAAGACCGGTTACGCCAATTTTTGGTCTGGTATTCATACATTCACTCCACAGTCATGAATTGAAGATTTCCATCCATTCGACGGCGCGGCGCCCTTTCCTGCCCAGGGGGAGGACGCTCTGAAGAAAAACAGGCGATGAACAGGATTTCCAGGGCAAAAGGCGAAATGATGTTTATTGGATTGAAAGGAAGAAGCGAATGGCCATGCGGATAAAGGCCCGGGAGATGGGCATATGTATTGGAGAAATGGCACCGGGGGCACGCAACAAGATAAGTGACGTGCCCGGCGTGCTGGTGGGGCATGAGACTATAGACACGGCGCAGCACAAGACGGGGGTCACGGTGGTGATACCCGCGCCAGATAACGTTTTTTTGAACAAGATGACCGCGGCCGCCCATGTGCTGAACGGGTTTGGCAAAACGCTGGGGCTTGTGCAGGTGCAGGAGCTGGGCACCCTTGAAACGCCGATTGCCCTGACCAATACGCTGAATGTGGGATTGGTGCACGACGCATTGGTGCAATATACCATTGACCGCTGCCGTGAAGGCGGGGTTATGGCAAGGTCCGTCAACCCTGTGGTGTGCGAGTGCAATGACGCCTTGCTCAACGATATCCAGAATCGGGCGGTGAAGGCGGGCCATGTATTTTCCGCCATTGCAAACGCCTGCGCGGATTTTGACGAGGGCGATGTGGGCGGCGGGAAGGGTATGGTGTGCTACGGTTTCAAGGGCGGCATAGGCTCCACCTCCCGGCTGATGGCGCTCAATGACAGAACCTATACCCTGGGAGTATTGGTGCAGGCCAATTATGGCCGCACCGCCGACCTTTCAATAGGCGGCAAGCCGGTGGGCAAAAGCGTTCCGCCCGGCTTTGGGGCGAGGGAGGATTTGGGGTCTATTATCGTTATCCTGGCCACAGACCTGCCTTTGTGTTCCAGGCAGCTTGGCCGCGTGATCAGGCGGGCCGGTTTGGGCATGGCACGGCTGGGCTCCGTTATGGGTCACGGAAGTGGAGAAATAGTTGTAGGTTTCACTACAGAAAATCGTGTCCATCATCAGGAAGGGAAAAGCATACTGGAACAAAGAATTTTGCGGGAGGACCTTTTGGACATCCCTTTCAGGGCGGCGGCGGAATGCTGTGAGGAGGCGGTTTTGAACGCCTTGCTGTGTGCAGACACCGTCAGGGGGTATACGGGGGAGATAAAATACGGCTTGCGCGAATGGCTTATGGCCCATCCGCCGGACACGATGTGAAAACTGCATAAGCTGTTGACAGGGGAGAATTGTTGATATATAATATCAATCGAGAATAATTCTCGATAAGGATGATCCTTATGAATACCAGGAGCACGGTGCAGCGGCAGCTGGTGATGGAAGCAGTTCAGAGGCTGTATCATCCAACCGCGGAAGATGTATACGGGATGGTTGTCAAGAGCCACCCCAACGTAAGCAAGGCAACGGTATACCGCAACCTGAACGTATTGGCAGACACAGGGCAAATCCGCCGGGTGCAGTTGCTGGATGCAGCCGTGCGCTTTGACGGCAGGCTTAATGAGCACTGCCATGCCCAGTGCCGCGAATGCGGCTGCGTGCTGGATGTATCGTGGGCGGAAACGGACGGCGGCCTGTACCGGGAGCTTAATGAGCAGGGCTTTGAGGCGGAGGGCCGGGAGGTATTGATTCATGGCGTATGCGCGGATTGCCAAAGGCGCAGGCGGGAAAGCGGTGACGGAGCGTTTCATGGGTGAAACCCTTGAAATAGATTGTTTGAGGAGGAGACGCGGTTTATGAAAGAATTGAAAGGGTCAAGAACGGAAGCAAACCTGATGGCGGCATTCGCGGGGGAATCCCAGGCCCGCAACAAGTATACCTATTATGCCTCCCGGGCCAAGAAGGATGGATACGAGCAGATTGCGGCGCTTTTTCAGGAAACGGCAGACAATGAAAAGGAACACGCCAAGATATGGTTCAAGCTTTTGCATGGCGACAGCGTTCCCGAGACGGCTGTCAATTTGAAGGACGCCGCCGCCGGCGAGCATTACGAGTGGACGGACATGTACGCCACGTTTGCCAAGGAAGCCAAGGAAGAAGGGTTTGACAAGATAGCCTTCCTGTTTGAACAGGTGGCAAAGATTGAAAAGACCCACGAGGAGCGCTACCTGAAGCTGCTGGCCAACGTGGAGGGCGGGCTTGTCTTCTCCAAGGATGGCGATACCATCTGGCAGTGCGCCAATTGCGGCCATTTGGTCATCGGCAAAAAGGCGCCTCAAATGTGCCCGGTATGCAGCCATCCCCAGGCGTTCTTCATGGTGAGGGCGGAAAACTACTGAGAAAAGATTGCAAACGAGGGAGACCCGCGGGTCCCCCTCGTTTTGCATCCCTCAAGGTCATATATGGATAAAGGCTATTTTGAAATGAAGGCCTTTTTGCTTCCTTATTTGAGGGATTCCAAAGGGATAATCCCTTTGGCGGCGGGTCCGGGGAGGCAGAGCCTCCCCGGGTTATTTATTTTGCGAACCTTGCGCGCATGGAGGGGCAGGCGGCACAGCCGCCGTCGCCAGTTTCCCGAAGGGAAGAGGGCATGGCGTCGCCCACCTCCTTCATGGCCAGGATGACCTCATCCGGGGGAATGGGGCAGGTGATGCCTGAGAGGGCCATATCCGCCGCCGTAAAGGCGTTGCCAATGCCGCCCACGTTGCGGTATACGCAGGGTACCTCCACCAGCCCGCCTACCGGGTCGCACACCAGGCCCATGGTATTCATCAGGGCGAAGGAGCAGGCATCGGCGGCCATCAAGGGCGTGCCGCCCATCAGCTCAACCAGCGCGGCGGCGGTCATGGCGGCGGCGCTGCCGCTTTCGGCCTGGCAGCCGCCCTCCGCGCCTGAAATGGTAGCCTCGTGGGCGATCACCCGGCCAACGGCCGCGGCGGTGAACAAAGCGTCGGCAACCAAATCATCGGAAAGATTCTTTTCCTCCTGCACGGCAAGCAGCGCGGCAGGCAGAATGCCGCAGGCCCCGGCGGTGGGGGCGGCAACAATTTTGCCCATGCAGGCATTGCACTCCGCCACAGCCAGGGCGTAGGCCGTGGCCTTGCCCACAATGGAGCCGCACAGCGAGCCGCCGCGCTTGAACTGTGCGTACAGCCGGGCTGCCTGACCGCCCGCCATTTTGGACACGGAGCGAAGGTCGGGGTCAAGGCCTGCCTGGACGGATTCGCGCATTACGCCAAGATACATCACCATTTGCAGGGTCAAATTCTCCGGCGTGACGCCGTCCTCCGCCGCCTGGGAGGCTTTGGCGGCGGCGGCGATGCCGGTTCCCTGGGCGGCTTTAATCAATTCGGACATGGTATATTCCATAATCGTTACCTCTTTTCCAAAAAGGCGATGGAAGCGATTTCGGGCAAGGCGCGCAGTTCCTGCAAAAGCGAATCCTCCGGACGGCCGTCCACCTCCAGCACCATCACGGCCTCCGCGCCCGCCTGCCTGCGAAACACGCGCATGGTGGCGATGTTCATGCTCCGCCTGGCAATCAGCCCGCTGACCTGGGCGATGACGCCCGGCGCGTCGCGGTGCTGGATGACGATGGTATTTTCCGTACCGGAAAACCCGACCTCCAGCCCGTTCATGGACTGTATGCTGATGCTGCCGCCGCCGACGGAAGCGGCCTTGACGGTGATGCGGTTGCCCTGCGCATCCTTGGCGTCGATGACGATGGTGTTGGGGTGGGCGTTGCGCAGCTGGACGGGGGAAAAGCGCAGTACCATCCCAGCTTCCCTGGCCAGGGTGAGGCTGTCACGAAGCCGCGCGTCGTCCACGTCAAAGTCCAGAAGGCCGCCGGCTACCGCCCGGTCGGTGCCATGGCCGGCGTAGGTTTTGGCAAAGGAGCCGTGAAAGCCGATATCCGCCTGTATGGGCTGTGCGCCCAGCAGCCTGCGCACCACACGGCCGATGCGGGCGGCCCCGGCGGTGTGGGAGCTGGAAGGGCCGATCATGACCGGCCCGATGACGTCAAACAGATGCATGGGAAGCCTCCTGATTTCAGGTTGTCCAGGTTGAGTATATCCAAAAGGAAGGGATTGTCAACCGGGCAATTGGGCTTTTGGGTATTGATGGAGGTGGAAGTGCCATTTGGGGAGGCGGGGGTTCCGCTCTTTAAGTGGCGGCCAGGGGTTTCCGGTCGTCCACTCAGGGCGGATATGATTGTTTTTAGTGGTATGGCACAGCGAAAAGCAGGGTATATCGTGCCTCACGGCACGACCAGGGCTTTCCGGTCGCCCTGGACCTTCGGGCCAG
>JAEWNM010000265.1 GCA_023392755.1 Bacillota bacterium | reverse complement strand
GGGCTTTCCTACCCATCTGGCTCAATAGTCGCCCTGCTGCGCTACCGCTCGCATTGCTCCTTTTCGCCAGCCTCCTCCGCCTAGCCAATTGCCGCCACAGGCGGCGGCTAGGCTCTGGAGCCCTTTGGAAACCTTCGGAGGGCGCGACCAGGGCTTTCCGGTCGCCCTGGACCTTCGGGGGCGTGGCCAGGGACTTCCGGCTGTGCTTTGGAAACCTTCGGGGGACGCGGCCTAAGGGCTTTCCTACCCATCTGGCTCAATAGTCGCCCTGCTACGCTACCGCTCGCATTGCTCCTTTTCACCAGCCTCCTCCGCCTAGCCAATTGCCGCCACAGGCGGCGGCTAGGCTCTGGAGCCCTTTGGGAACCTTCGGGGGGCGCTACCTTTTCGGGCTATTCTGCTGAAGAACGGGGGAAAATAGTAATATGAAACGCCATTTGAAAATCGCACTGCTGTATTTCAAGGTGAACCTGGCATCCGCCATGGAATACCGGGCCAGCTTTTTGACACAGGCCTTTGGCATGGCGCTGTCCAACGCTACGTTCATATTTTTCTGGTGGGTGGCGTTTTCCCAGGTAGGCGGGCGCATAGGCGGGTATGAATTCCGGGATGTGATGTTCGTATGGGCGCTGTGCAGCACGGCCTTCGGGCTGTCCCACGTGCTGTTTGCCAACGCGAACCAACTGACGCGGCTGATTGTGTCGGGGGAGCTGGACACGTTTTTGCTGCAGCCCTGCAATTTGCTTATGAACGTGTGCTGCGCGCGCACGTCGCTATCCGCCTACGGCGATTTTTTGTACGGCTTTGTGCTGATGGCTTTGACACAGGGCGGGGACGCGGCCGCGTGGCTGTTTTTCGCGCTGGGGGTGCCGGTGGGTGCGCTGCTGATTACGGCCATCGGGCTGACGGCCCACACGCTGACGTTTATGTTTGGGGATGCGTCGGTTGCCGGGGGCATGAGCCAGGAGTTTGTGGTAAACTTCTGCATTTATCCGGAGGGCATTTACCACCACGCGGTGCGGGGGCTGATGTATTCGCTGATCCCGGCCTCGTTCATCGTGCATGTGCCGCTGCGCCTGGCCAGGGGATTTTCGGCGGGCTGGCTGCTGTTGTGGCTGGCCGCCTCCGCTGCCTACTGCGCGTTTGCGGTATGGTTTTTCTACCGGGGGCTGCGCAAGTATGAATCGGGCAACTTGATTATCACCAGGCTTTGACGGGAGGAGAAGCAAACGGAGGCACGGGATAGCCGGGCCTAACCAAAATGCCATACTTTTGAAAAAAATGCTGGAATCGGCGCGGCGCATGTGGTAAAATATCAAAGGATATGCCTTGTTTCAGCATGGGCATTTTCAGGAAGGACGTGAATCATACGTTGGACCGCTCAAGAAGGCTGCTGGACGCCATGCATGTGGGCGCGGGGGAAGCGGTGCTGTTGCACAACCCTTCCAACATGTATTATATCAGCGGGTATACCGGCGAGGGGCTGGTGCTGCTGGCGGCGGGGACGAGGGCCATTGTGACGGATTTCCGCTACACCGAACAGGCGGGGCAGCAGGCGCCGAGCTTTTCGGTTTATATGACCACCAGGGATTGCGACCATAACCAGACCGCGCTGAAGATTTTTAGAGAACTGGGCATACATAAGGTATGTTACGAAGACGATTATATAACCGTCAAGGGCTTGCGCGACATGGAGCAGGTGATGGAGGGCATGGCCTTTTGCCCTGTGAACAAGGCGCCTGAAAAGCTGCGGGAGATAAAGGACGAAGCCGAGATTGAAAAGATGGCGAAGGCCTGCAGGATTACCAGCGAGGCGTTTGCGTATATCCTGGGCGTTATCAAAGAGGGGATGACCGAGCGGGAGATTGCCCGGGCGCTGGAAAACCATATGGTGGGCAACGGCGCGCAGGACATCGCGTTTCACACCATTGTGGCCGCCGGTGAGAACGGATCGCTGCCCCACGCCATTCCTGGCGAGCGCAGGGTGCGGCGCGGCGATATGATCACCATGGATTTTGGCGCGAAGGTGGACGGCTACTGCGCCGACATGACAAGGACCGTGGCGCTGGGCGAGCCCGGCGAAACGATGCGAAGGGTGTACGACGTGGTGCTTGCGGCCCAGCAGATGGCGCAGGACGCGCTTAAAGCCGGCAAGGTGTGCCGCGATATTGACGCCATCGCCAGGGACTATATTTACGGCCAGGGCTTTTCGGAGAATTTTGGCCACGGCCTGGGCCATTCGCTGGGCATAGACATCCATGAAAATCCAAGGCTGTCCATGCTGTGCACCGACGTGACCAGGGAAAACCAGGTGCTTACCGTGGAGCCCGGCGTATATCTCCCGGGAGTCGGGGGCGTGCGCATTGAAAACAGCTGTGTCGTAACGAAGGACGGCTGCTATCCGCTGACCACCGCGCCCAAAGAATTGATTATCCTGTAATACGGCTGGTCAAACTTTCGCATGATAAATATGGGCAACTTAAGATGGAGGAATGCAATATGATTACGGCTGGGGAATTCCGCAAGAACATTACCATTGAGTGGGACGGAGGCGTGTGGAACATTGTGGATTTCCAGCACGTGAAGCCCGGCAAGGGCGCGGCGTTTGTGCGCGTCAAAATCAAGAACGTAATGACGGGCGCCGTGGTGGAGCGCACCTTCAACCCAACCGACAAGATGCCCAGGGCGATTATTGAAACAAAGGAAATGCAGTACCTGTACAACGACGGCGGGCTGTATTACTTTATGGACCTGGAAACCTATGAGCAGGTTCCGCTGAATCAGGACTCGGTGGAGGGATCCATCCCCTTTGTAAAGGAAAACACCAACGTAACCGTGCGCTTCTTCAAGGGCGCGGCCTTCTCCGTGGAAGCGCCCAATTTTGTGGAACTGCTGGTTACTGATACCGAACCCGGCTTCAAGGGCGACACCGCCTCCACCACCTACAAGCCGGCCACCGTGGAAACGGGATATACACTGCAGGTGCCGCTGTTCATTAACACCGGCGACCGCATCCGTATTGACACCAGGGTGGGCGAATACATGGAACGCGCCTAAGGTTATGCCGCGCAAAGCGAGAAAAGGAGAAAACCATGAGCAATCTGACAGACCGGGCTTCATTTTTGAGGGGCTTGGCGCAAGGCATGCAGTTGAGCAAGGAAACCAACGAAGGCAAGCTGCTTTCGGAGATCATCGACGTGCTTGGCGAAACCGCTAAGGAGATGGAAAAGCTGCAGGAAGCGTATGACGAGCTGAACGAGTATGTGGAGAGCATTGACGACGACCTGGCCGACATGGAGGAAGTGATCTTCGGCGACGAGGATGAGGACGGCGAATGCGAGTGCGGCGATGACTGCAACTGCCATGAGGACGAGGAGGGGGAAGGCGAAACCATTTCCTACGCGTGCCCCCACTGCGGCCATGAGATGGAGTTCAACGCGGGCGACGTGGACTTTGACGAGGACGTGCTTTGCCCGGCCTGCAAAAAGCCTGTTTTTCCGGAATACGAGCCGGAGGACGACGATGAGGACGAGGACGACCAGGAGTAAGGCACGGCGCGTTTGGGCGTGAAGGATTGCTTTTTCGCCGGGCGGAAAAGCATGCAAGAGATTGGGAAAAGGTGCTGTCAAACCCTGCTTCAAAGGAGGCAGGGTTTTTGATTTGAGCGGGCAATGATAGGAAATAATGGCGGAAAAAATGCCATTGCCACGCGGCCAGGCAAGGGATGTTTTTTTATCGCACCGGGTATTGACTTTCCTGGGAATAAGCGGTATATTGCAGCTGAAAACAAAGGTGTTCAAGGCAGTGCCTTGCGGACCTTTGTTTTTGATTTTACAGGACAAATAGTGAACCGGGAGCAAGGCATAGCTGAACAGTCCGTTTGGGACAAGGCAAAGAAGCCCGTGAACAGGGGGCTTCTTTCCTTTTTCATACCATGGACATTCAGCCCTGACAGGCGTGCATCGGGATGCCCGGAGGGAGGTGGGGAAATGAAAGGGCAGGGCGTGGAAAGAAAAAAGGCCGTTGCAATCATCATGCTGTTTGCGGTATCCACGGCGATTACGCTTATGGGTTTGATCTTGTGCGTATACAGCGCGGTGAACCGGGTTGAACTCATGGTGCTGCAAGCGAAGGTTCCGGGCGTGTTTTTTGGTCTGGCCGCGGCATTCCTTGGCGCGCGGTACTTTCTGGCGGTGCGAAAGCTGAAAACGGAAGTCTATAAAGCATCTTCAAGATTCTCCCTTGGCAATTTCAAAAAATAGCGCATGCGTTTTCATGAAATTTCTTTTTCGGGATGAAATGATTGGATGAGGTGTGAGTATGAAGGCTTTTCGAAGGGGTTTCGGGGTTCTGCTTGTGTTTGTGGCGGTACTTGCGCTGCTTGCTGCCAGTGCCATGGCGGAAGCCGCCGATTCCACCGGCGCTTCCTATGTGGCCGTTACGGGAAGCGAAACGCTGGAAGGCGTGGCTATCACCGCCAACAAGGCCTATTACGGCGCGAACTATACCTGGGTAATGATCTGCGCATTTCTCGTGTTTTTCTTCCAGTGCGGCTTTGCCATGGTGGAAACGGGGTTCTGCCGCGGCAAGAACGCGGCCCACACCATCACCATGAACTTCATGGTGTTTCTGGTGGGCGCGGTGGGCTATTTCCTGGTAGGCTTCGCGCTGCAGATGGGCGGTTCCGGCGGAGCGGCCGGCCTGGGCTCCGGCGGGGCGGCGCTTGACTCGATGCTGTCCATCCCCGGACTGGGCGGGATATTGGGCTATAAGGGATTCCTGCTTGGCGGCACGTACGACGCGGGCATTTACGCGCTGTTCTTTTTCCAGATGGTGTTCATGGACACGACTGTCACCATTCCCACAGGCGCCATGGCGGAGCGTGTGAAATATTCCGCCGTCGTAATCATTTCCTTCTTCATTGCCATGGTACTGTACCCGCTGTTTGCCAACTGGGTATGGGGCGGCGGCTGGATGGCCACCCTGGGCGCGAAGTTTGGGCTTGGCCATGGTGTTGTGGACTTTGCGGGCTCGGCCGTCGTCCACTCCATGGGCGGCATGCTGGCCCTGGCCGGCGCCATCGTGCTGGGGCCCAGGATCGGGAAGTTCAAGAAGGACGGCACGGCAAGGGCTTTCCCCGGCCATAACATCCCCATGGCCATCATTGGGACCATCATACTGTTCTTCTGCTGGTTCGCATTCAACGCCGGATCAACGCTGAACGCCAGCGATTTTCGGCTGTCCGTCGTCGCCACCAATACCATGGTCGCGGGGGCTATCGGCGGCCTGGTCGCCATGTTCTATATGTGGGCAAAGTTTGGCAAGCCCGATCCATCCATGACGGCCAACGGAACGCTGGCCGGGCTTGTCGCCATTACCGCTCCCTGCGCCTTTGTCAACGCCATATCCGCTTTCATCATCGGCCTTGTGGCCGGCCTGCTGGTTTGCGTGGCGGTGCCCTTCATTGAGAACAAGCTGAAGCTGGATGACCCTGTGGGCGCTATATCCGTCCATGGCGTAAACGGCTTCTGGGGTGTGCTTGCCCTGGGCCTGTTTGCCGACGGCAGCTATGGCGACGGTCTGAACGGCGTTGCCGGGGGCGTGACCGGCCTGTTTTTCGGCGACGCTTCCCAATTGGCGGCGCAATTGATTTCCCTGGCCGTTTTGCTGGTATGGGGCTTTGGCGTTTCCTTTGTATTCTTCAAGGTTCTGGACAGGGTCTGGGGGCTGAGAATCGCGCCCGAGGCTGAGCTGGAAGGCCTTGATATACCGGAAATGGGCGTGCTGGCATATCCCGACCAGGAAATGGTACGCACCGAGCTGGACTATGATTCGGAAGACAACGCGCCCATTAAGCAGCTGGAACGCTTTGGCTGGAAGGGCCGGGCTGAAAAAGGGAAGCCTGTGCCCGCAGTTCCCGCCGCACCCGCGGTTTCCGTTGAACCGGCGGCAAGGCCCGCCCCTTCCGGATCAAAGTTTACCAAGGTTGAGATTATCACCAAGCAGAGCAAGTTTGAAGCACTCAAGACGGCGATGAACGAGATTGGCATCACCGGCATGACGGTCACCCAGGTGCTGGGCTACGGCCTGCAAAAGGGAAAGACCGAATTCTACCGCGGCGTGGAGACCGAAACCAATCTGCTGCCCAAGGTGCAGGTGGAGATTGTGGTCAGCAAGGTGCCGGTGAGAACGGTGATCGAAACGGCAAAGAAGGTTTTGTTCACGGGAAATATCGGCGACGGAAAGATATTCGTGTACGATGTGGAGAACGTGGTCAAGGTTCGCACCGGCGAGGAAGGATACGACGCGCTGCAGGATGTGGAGTAATATTCGACAATATGGAATGCCATTAAAGATTTCATTAGGGGATTTCATTTCTTAACCCTCTGATTCACGGCCGGAGAAAAGTGTAAGGAATATATGCTTCGCAAGCGTCCCGCGCCCGGCAGGGCCAGGCGTCACGGTTACAAGAAAGGGGCTGCGGCCCCCCGCTGCTTGCTGAGGAGGTACAAAAGAATCAGGTTTCAGGCGCGGACAGAGCATATACTGTCCGCGTTTTCTGTGGAGGAAGGGTGAGGATATATCAGGAGAAGCGGGCGATTGATAATCGCCCCTACGAAGGAAGGATGGAGGGGTACTTCAGGCTGAAACATAGCCGGGCAGTGAAGAGAAAAACACATAACGCCTAAGTAACGACTGATAATTCCACGCGTGAACTGCATGAGATCGCTTACTTGTATGTTGTCATTTCCGATGCCACGGCAGCAGCCGCGGGCTATTGAATCGCTGTTTTAAGCAAATTGCAGATTTTTCCGGTTTGCCTTTACAAGAAGCCATTTCTTAAGTATAATGGCATATACCATCGGTGGAAGGCTTGAAAAGCCGTCATCTTCGGAGGCGGACTGGCCCGAAAAGCCTATGGCTGCACATATTTCGTCAGGTATCCAAAGCGAACTTGAACGGAGGGAATTCTCATGACAAACCCCAGCGGTAATAACCTTTCCGGCGGACAAAAGAAGGCCAATCGGGTTACAATGGAAAAGAAAACACTTTTACTTGTACAGTTCAGCATTTTGTTGGCAATTGAAGCGATTTTTTGCTTCACCCCATTGGGATCGCTCCCCGCAATAGGCCCGATTGTAGCTACGCTTGCCATGATACCCGTCGTAATTACTGCTATGCTGCTCGGTACAAAAGCAGGCACAATCATGGGGGCATTTGCTGGATTATTCAGTTTTTTGGTCTGGACATTCGCACCGCCTTCGCCTTTCATTGCTTTTTTATTTACCCCCTTTTATACATTGGGAGAATTTACTGGCAATTTTGGCAGCATACTTATTTGCTTTTTGCCGCGCATTTTAGTGGGGACTGTAGCGGGCCTGACGTATCAGGCATTATCAAAAGCATTTCCCAACAAGAAGGTGCTTTGCTTTTCCATAAGCGCAGCCTTGGGCAGCTTAACAAATACTTTTGGTGTTCTGGGTGGCATCTGGTGCTTTTTTGGCAATCAGTATTCCTCCATCGCCGGTCAGTCGATTTTGTATGTGATCGGCTTCACCATACTAACAAGCGGTATTCCGGAGGCGGTGGTAAGCGCGGTAGCTGCTTCCGCCGTATGCAAGGCAGTAAAATCGGTTTTAATAAAAACCAAGCAAGCATGACACAAGGTAAAGGGGACTTACAAGCATGATTTTCACCATGGACGTAGGCAATACCAACATCAAGACCGCCCTGTTTGACGGGACGGAACTGGTGAAGTATTGGCGCGTCTCCACCAACAAGACGTATACAAGCGACGAATACGGCATATTGCTGAACAATTTGTTTGTCCATGCCGGGCTTAATATGGAGGATGTGGAGGGCGTTGTGATATCCAGCGTGGTGCCCACCATCAATTTCACGCTGGAGCACATGTGCCAAAACTACTTTCACAAGGAACCCATGACCGTCGTGCCCGGCATACGCACCGGGATCAACATCAAGTATGAAAACCCCAGGGAGCTGGGCAGCGACCGCATTGCCAACGCGGTGGCGGCCTATGACCAGTACGGCGGGCCCTGCATATTCATCGACTTTGGAACGGCCACCTCCTTTGGCGTGGTAAACGAGAAGGGCGCCTTTCTGGGCGGCTGCATCTGCCCCGGCATCAAGCTGGCCAGCGAGGCGCTGGTATCCGGCGCGGCGAAGCTGCCAAGGTTCGAGCTGGTCAGGCCCGACGCGGTCATTGGCCGCACCACGGTGCAAAACCTGCAGGCAGGCCTTTTCTTTGGCTATGTGGGCCAGGTCAATTACATCATACACAAAATGAAGCAGGAAATCGGCAACGACAAGGCGTATGTGGTGGCCACCGGCGGTCTGGCGCGGCTCATCTCCCCGGAATCCAAGGAGATTGACAAGCTGGACGGGTTGCTGACATTGAAAGGCCTGCGCCTGATCTATGAAAGAAATGTATAGGGGATAGCGGCATGAAGACGGTGACGGTGGGATTTTTGGGCTGCGGCAACGTGGGCTGCGGCGTGTGGGAGCTGCTGTCCGGCTTTGCCAATGAGCTTGCCCACCGCAACGATCTGAAGATCATCATCAAAAAGGTGCTGGTGCGGGACGTATGCAAATCCCGGAATGCCAGCGTGCCTAAGGGGTTATTGACTGCCGATCCAGGTGAAGTGCTTAATGACCCGGACATCAGCATTGTGGTGGAATTCATGGGCGGCGAGCAGCCGGCCACAGCGTACATGCTGCGGGCGCTTGAAAACAAGAAGACGGTGGTAACCGCCAACAAGGTGGCTGTGGCGCTGCATTGGCCCGAGCTGCAACGGGCGGCCCAGGAAAACGGCATGGGCCTGTACTATGAGGCCAGCGTCTGCGGGGCCATACCCATCATACACACGCTGACCGAATCGCTGCAGGCCAACAGGATCACGCGGCTGATGGGCATCATCAACGGCACCACCAACTACATATTGAGCCGAATGACGCAAAACGGCGAAAGCTATGAGACCGTTCTGTACGATGCCCAGCGCTTGGGGCTGGCGGAGCCTGATCCCGCTTCCGATGTGGAAGGGCTGGACGCGGCGTACAAGCTTTCGATCATGGCATCCCTGGCCTTTCACGCCAGGGTGCCCTTTGACAAGGTGTACTGCCAGGGCATAACCGAAATCACGGCCATGGACATCGCCTGCGGCAAGGAAATGGGCCTCATACTGAAGCTGCTGGCCATTGCCAAAAAGGACGGCATGACGGTGGAAGCCAGGGTGCACCCCACCTTTATTCCCCAAAGCCATCCGCTGGCCGCCGTCAGCGGCTCGTTCAACGCGGTGTACCTGTACGGCCACGCCTGCCGGGAGATGATGCTCCAGGGCCGGGGGGCGGGGGATATGCCCACCGCCAGCGCAGTTGTCAGCGACCTGATACATGCCGCCACCCATGGCATTCACGCCCATCCGACCTTCGTCAACGAACCGGAGCCGCCCAGGGACCTTGCGTTCAGCGACGACTGGGAGAGCGAATACTTTATACGCATGTCCGCCATTGACGCGCCAGGCGTTTTGAGCCAGGTATCCGGCTGTTTTGCGCGCCACGGCGTTTCCATAGCCTCGATGCTGCAGAAGGATTCGGTGGAAAGCGGCCATGTGCCCCTGATCTTCATCACCCACAAGGCCAGGGAAAAGGCCATGCTGGCCTCCCTGAAGGAGCTGGACCCCGCCATTGTGGAATACTACCGCATGATCCGGGTGGAAGGAAAGACTTCTTACTAGGCGGATGGCGCGGGCGGGTGAAGAAGATCATCCCGCCCGTTTTTATTTGTACCGGACGGGCTTGTGCAAGCCTGTGCGCGGGCTATTGATATATGGTATACTGTTGCATATACGCGGGGAGGGAAAGGGCTGCATGGCTGTCAGCGAACGGAAGCCGGATTTGCCGGAATTGTATATCAACCGGGAGCTGAGTTGGCTTGCCTTCAACCGCCGCGTGCTGGCGGAGGCTCAACGCGAGGACAATCCCGTTTTCGAACGGATGAAGTTTTTGTCGATTGTTTCCACCAACCTGGACGAATTTTTCATGATCCGGGTGGCCTCCATCCGGGACCAGGTGCGGGCTGGATGGAAGCAGCCGGACCCGGCGGGCATGAAGCCCAGGGAGCAGCTTCGCCAAATAACGCTTAGGGCACGCCAGATGGTCAAGGAGCAGTATCAGATATTTGACCAGGAGCTTTTGCCGGACCTTAAGGAGGCCGGCCTCACCCTTGTATCCTGGACGGACCTGAATCAAGAGCAGGCGCAATGGGCGGAGCGGTTTTTCAGGGACAGCGTTTCTCCTGTGCTGACGCCTGTTATGGCAAGGAGCCGCAAGCGATTTCCGCTGCTTATGAGCCGCAGCCTGAACTTGGGCGTGCTGCTTGTGGGGCGCGGAAGGAGGAGGACGGAGTTTGCCACGTTGCAGGTGCCGTCCGCAGTGCAAAGGGCGCTGCGCCTGCCGGGGGCGGAAAACGGCGCGTCCTTTATACTGCTGGAGGATATCATACGCCCCTTTCTGAATGAGGTTTTCCCGGGGAGGCGGATCATCGCATGCCATCCCTACCGCATTACGCGAAACGCCGACCTTTCGTATGACGAAGAGGAAGCCTGCGATTTGCTGGCCTCCATTGAAAAGAGCCTGAAAAAGCGCAAATGGGGCGCGGTGATCCGGCTGGAAATCGATCCGGACATGGACGAGCGCATGCTGACGCTGTTGAAGGACGCCTTGATGGTGGGCGAGACGGAAATCTACCGCATACCGGGGCCTATCAATTTTGATTTTTTATTGAAGCAGCTCTATCCCCTTGATGGCTTTGAACGGTGGAAGTATGCGCCCTTTGTGCCGCGTGTGCCCGATGAAATGAGAGACGCGTCGGTTTTTGATACCGTGCGGCGCGGAGACGTTTTTCTGTACCATCCCTACGACAGCTTCGATCCCGTGCAGCGCTTTGTGGAGGAGGCGGCGCAGGATGAACATGTGCTGGCCATCAAGCAGACGCTGTACAGGGTCAGCGGACATTCCGCCATTGTGGAATCATTGGCCAGGGCCGCGATGAGCGGCAAGCAGGTGACGGCGCTTTTGGAGGTAAAGGCCAGGTTTGACGAGGAGAACAACATACATTGGGGCAAGCACCTGGAGAAGGCCGGATGCCACGTTGTCTACGGCCTGCCCAAGCTGAAGACCCACAGCAAGATACTGCTGGTGGTGCGCAGGGAAGCGGGCGGAATACGCCGGTATGTGCACCTGGGCACCGGAAACTACAACGATGTTACGGCATGCCAGTATACTGATATGGGGATATTGACCGCTGATAAGGAGCTGGGCGAGGACGCCGGCCGCTTTTTCAACCTGGTGAACGGGTTTTCGGAGACGATGCCCCTGCACCATTTGACCCCCGCGCCCAGCAGGCTGCGGACGGAGTTTTTGCGGCTGATCAAGAGGGAGCGGGACAACGCGGACAAGGGCCTGCCTGCCCGCATTGACGCCAAGATGAATTCCCTGGTGGACCCGGCGGTGATCCGCGCGCTGTATGAGGCAAGCTGTGCCGGTGTGGAGATTGACCTCACCATACGCGGCGTGTGCTGTTTAAGGCCGGGCATCAGGGATGTGAGCCAGCGCATAACCGTGCGCTCCATTGTGGGCAGGTTTCTGGAGCATGCGCGCATCTTCCGCTTTGAAAACGCAGGGGAGCCGGAGTTGTACTTAAGCTCCGCCGACTGGATGCCAAGGAACCTGGACCGCCGCGTTGAGCTGTTGTTCCCCATACGGGATGAGCGCATACAGGAAAGGATCATGCGCGTGATGGCGCTGCAGAAGCGTGATACCGCCAAGGCCTGGCTGCTGCTGCCCGACGGCACGTATGAGCGCATACTGCCCGAAGCGGGGGAGGCGAGCTTCAACAGCCAGGAGGCGCTTATTCCTACCGACCCTGAGGAATGTTCTTGTAAGGATTGCGTATATAAGGAAGCAAACGAAGGAGCATAAGGAGAGGGGGCCGCGCGCGGCCCCGGTGGCGGCTATGTTTTCCAAGTGGCGGATGGATATTGACGCGGTACTGACAAGGGACCCGGCGGCCAAATCAAGCCTGGAGGTGCTTTTGTGCTACCCCGGCCTGAAGGCGATCCGCGCCCACCGCCGGGCGCACAGGCATTACCTGAAAGGCCGTGTGCTTCTGGCCCGGCTTATCAGCCAGCATGCCAGGAACAGGACGGGCATTGAGATTCACCCGGGGGCGCAGATTGGCCAGGGCCTGTTTATAGACCACGGCGACGGCGTGGTGATTGGCGAGACGGCGGTAATCGGCGACAACGTTACGCTGTACCAGGGCGTAACCCTGGGCGGTACCGGAAAGGAAACGGGCAAGCGGCATCCCAACATTGGCAACGGTGTGGTGATCGGCGCGGGGGCAAAGGTGCTCGGGCCCATTACCATAGGCGACAACAGCAAGGTGGGCGCCGGGGCCATCGTACTGAAGGATGTGCCGCCCAACTGCACCGTGGTGGGCAACCCGGGTCGCGTGGTTAAAAAGAAGCAGGCTCCCCAAACAGGCGAGGTTGACCTGGACCAGGTGAACCTGCCCGACCCCATGCTGGAGCGGATGGAAGCGTTGATTACCAGGCTCTCCCACCTGGAAAAATGCTTGCGGGAGCATGCCAAGACGCTGGGCTGCGAAACGTGCGAAAACAGGGATACGCCGCAATGCCCCGCGGAAGCCGACCGATGTCGGGAGGAAACCGACGATATGCCGCCGAAATGAAAGATACGCCATGCGTAAGGAGGAGCCTATGCAGATTTACAACAGCCAGACCAGAAAAAAGGAAACCTTTGTCCCGCTGAAGGAAGGCAAGGTGGGCATATATGCCTGCGGCCCCACGGTTTATAATTTCTTTCATATCGGCAACGCCCGTCCCTTTATTGTCTTTGACGTGCTGCGAAGGTATTTGGAGCACAAGGGGTACGAAGTTACCTTCGTGCAGAATTTTACGGATATCGACGACAGGATGATACAGAAAGCCAATGAGGAAAAATCCACCGTCAGGGAAGTGGCGGAGCGGTATATCGCCGCGTATTTTGAGGACGCCAAAGCCTTGGGCATACGCCCGGCCACGGTGCATCCCAAGGCCACGGACCATATTCCCCAGATTATCTCCCTCATCCAGAAGCTTGTGGACAAGGGTTATGCCTACGCGGCGAACGGCGATGTCTACTACCGGGTGAAGGCATTTTCCGACTACGGCTGCCTGTGCGGGCAGGACTTAAGCGACCTGGAGGCCGGGGCCTCCCAGCGGCTGGATGTGGAGACCGGCAAGGAGGACCCCATGGATTTTGCGCTGTGGAAGGCGCAAAAACCCGGGGAGCCCGCATGGGAAAGCCCCTGGGGGCCGGGCCGGCCCGGATGGCACATCGAGTGCTCCGCCATGTCGATGACGTACCTTGGGGAAACATTCGACATTCATACCGGCGGAAAGGATTTGCTCTTCCCCCACCATGAAAACGAGATCGCACAGTCGGTGGGGGCGACAGGGAAGCCGTATGTCCGCTACTGGATGCACAACGGCTTTATCAACATCGACAATGAAAAGATGAGCAAGTCCCTGAACAACTTTTTTACCGTGAGGGACATTGCGGCGCAATATGACCTGGAGGCCGTGCGCATGTTCATGCTGTCGGCCCATTACCGCAGCCCCGTCAATTTCAGCAAGGACATGATCGCCCAGGCTCATGCATCCCTGACCCGGCTGTATACGGCCAGGGACCAGTTCGCCTTCCTTTTGCAGGCTGCGCCTGAGCGGGAGCTTGCCCTGGAGGAAAGCGAGTTTGTGCAAAGGGTGCAAAAGACGCGGGAACGGTTTGACCAGGCCATGGACGACGATTTGAACACGGCGGATGCCATAGGCGCGCTGTTTGAGCTGGTGCGGGACGGGAATGTCACCCTGAATGCAGGAAGCGCCAAAGGCGCTGTTAAGGCGGCGCTGGATATGCTGCTTTCATTGGCGGATGTGCTGGGCCTGCTTTTGAAAAAGGGCGACAGCCTGCCCGACGAGGTGCAGCAGCTGGTAGACCGCCGGGCCGCCGCGCGCAAGGACAGGGACTGGAAAATGAGCGATACGCTGCGGGATGAAATCAAGGCGCTGGGATACATTCTGGAGGACACGCCCCAGGGGCAGAAGGTGCGCAGGGGCGTATAACGCCGGGCGCTTAAAACGCGATGCATAAGGTTATTCAACGAAGAAGGGCTTCGTGCCCTGAGGCACGGCCAAAGGGCTTTCCGGCCGCCCTTTGGAAACCTTTGGGGCACCATCCTTTTGCATCGTATTGCCGTTATGCGACTAGCACGGCAGACCCTTTCGGGCCTTTCATCCGCGCGGTCCGCCCGCAGCCGGTGAAAGGTGCAACAGAAGCTTAACCCCAAAGCCGTTTCACGAAAGGAGGATGGCGCATGAAAAACGCTTCATCTTATCGCGGGACGGTTTTTTTGATATGCCTGGGGCTGGCTTTGCTGGCGGTTGCGGCCTTCGCCGTGCTTGGCGGGGAACAGGCCGCGGTGGAGGTGTTTTCGCCGCGGGCAGGCGTGCCTGCGGGTGCCGAGCCGCCCATGCCTGACGGGGAGATCAACGTGAACACGGCGGACATGGAAACGCTGATGCGGCTGCCGGGCGTAGGCGGGACCATCGCGGCAGAAATCATCAGGGAACGGGAAGCAAACGGCCCGTTCCATTATCCGGAGGATTTGATGGCCGTGAAGGGCATCGGCGAAAAAAAGATGGAAGGGATGCTGCCGTTTATCCGGCTGGATATCCATACTAAACCATGACCCGGGGAAGTATATCAGCAGATATAGTTTGGGAGGCAAAGCAGGAATGGATGAGCGTTATTCCGGTCTGCCGGACAAGGAAAAAGCCGCCCTTGCGTTTTTACACAGGGCGGCATCGGTATACAAACCGCATAGAGGGCCGGGGGATATCGTGCTGGAGATGTACTTCACGGATATCCAAAAAACATATCAGATGGTGCTTGGGCAAGAAAGCTGCGCGGTGCTGACGGATCATTTCCGCCCCTTTTCGGCCAGGGCGGAGGCTTCGTATCCCGTATTTGAGGAGATGGCGAAGGGTACAAAAAGCCCTGCCATGGCGCTGCTCAAAGGCCAGGTCAAAACGAAAGGCGACCTGCGCATACTGAAAAGGCTGGAGGATTTTTTTCCCGGCCTTAAGGCGGAGGAGTAACGATTCTCACCGGCGGAATGCGCCCATGACGGCCCCCGCCGTATCCACCTGCTCGGCAATCAGCTTGCCGATGGCCTGGGTGCCGACCTTCGGCTCTGTGCCGCTGACCATGTCGGCCGTGCGCCAGCCGGAATCCAGCACGTTTTTCACGGCCATTTCCACACAGTCGGCCTCGCTGTCAAGATGCAGCGATTTTCGCAGCATCAGGGCGGCACACAGTATCATGGCGATGGGGTTGGCCGTATCCCGCCCGGCCTGGGAAGGCTCCTCGCCCTGGGAGGGCAGGTAAACCAAAGGATTGCCGTCCCCTGCCAATACGCAGGGGACCAGGCCGAAGCCGCCCGCAAGCCCCGCCGCAATGCCCGAAAGCGGGCTGTTAAGCAAAGGCCCGGCCAGTAAAACGTCGAACTTTGACGGGTTTTTTATAAGCTCCAAGGAAAGGCGGTCCGCCTCCAGCCATTTCACCGTTACATCCTGATAGTCCCGGGAGACGTGCAGAGACGAATCCCTAAACAGCCGTGCCGTGGCATCCAGGTCGGCCAGGAACGCGGCGCAGACATGCCTGCGCCGCTGCCTGGCCAGGCGGAAGGCCAGCCGCGCCGCCTGCTCCGCGCCAAGGGGTGTCAGGGATACCGTATCGGAAGCCCGCTGCCCGTCCTCGTCCGCTGAGGCCGCGCCTGTGCCGCCGGCAAGGGGCCAGACAAGCGAAATATCCACCCCGCCGGTTTGCGGCGCGGAAGGGTTGGCGCAATGCATAATGCCCGTATGAAGGGAAAGCCCCTGCTGCAAAAGGCGCAGGCCGGATTCCGGGCGCGTGCCGCCAAAGGATGTATCTTGCCGGAGGCTGCCGCAGGCGCCCAGAAGCACCGCGTCGGCGGCGCGGCACGCATCCAGCGCCTTATCGCCAAGGGGCGTGCCATGGGCCTGAAGGGCGGACCTGCCCAGCTTTTCCTCCACAAAGGTGAAGCTGTGGTCAAAGGCGCAGGCCACGCTGGTTAAAACGCGCACGGCTTCCTGCATGACCTCGGGGCCGATGCCATCCCCCGGCAGGCAGACGATTCTTGCCCGCATGGCGCACCTCCTTCCTCTTTTTTCGATAGTAATTCGCCCGGATGCTTGCTTTTTCCTGCAAGCGTCCGGGCGAAGCGTGATGCAGATGAGATTCGGGTAAAGGATCCGCGTCTTAGGACGCGGCCAGGGCTTTCCCCCATCTGGCTCAAATGTCGCATTGCTTCGCTACCGCTCGCGCTGCTCTTTTCGCCAGCCTCCTTCGCCTCGCTGCATCCCTCCATCTGGCTCAATCGACGCATTGCTCATTGCCATTCGCACTACCATCCGGCTTAATCGGCGCATTGCTCGCTGCCGCTTCGCACTGCTTGTTTCGCCGGCCTCCTTCATCTCGCTTCATCCGACACAGTCGGTGCTCGATTCCGGAGCCTGTTTCGCCAGCCTCCTCCTCACCGCCCTTTCCTGCCACTGGCAGGGGCGGTGTTCCGGAGCCACAAGCGGCGCTTCGGCTACGGAGCCCTGGACCTTCGGGTTTTTCCTGCAAGCGTCCGGGCGAGGTGTGATGCAGATGAAATTCGGGTGAAGGTTCCGCGTCTTAGGACGCGGCCAGGGCTTTCCGGTCGCCCTGGACCTTCGGGTTTTTCCTGCAAGCGTCCGGGCGAAGCGTGCCTGCCGGCTGCCTATTGCCAATCCAGCGGATAGCTGGGCACGGGGTTTTCCAGGGATTTGCCGTTGTCCTTCAAGACGGTGAGCAGGCTTTGAATGCTGTTGCCCTTATCGTAGGGGGTCGGCGCGAAGTCGTTGTAATCGGTGCGGGAGGAGATGCGGCAGGGGATAATGCGGAACCCCTCCGGCGTAGCTACGCCGTCACGGACACGGAAGCGCGTCTGGAAGATGTAGGTGCTCATATCGCTGGGCTTTGTATTGCCTGCGAAGGAGAAGTTGCCCAGGGAATAGCAGATGTACTTGCCCTTGTAGATTTCAATGGGATTGATGCGGTGGCTGTGGTGGCCGATGATCAGGTCGGCCCCGGCATCGATGGCCATCTTGCCCAGTTTTTGCTGGTTGTCGTTGGGCTTGTAATCCAGCTCATTGCCCCAGTGGAAGCTGACAATAACGATGGGGTACTGCGCCTTGGCGGTGGCCACATCCTTGGGCACCTGCTCAAAAAGCGTGGGGTACTGGTCGAACGTCTGGTAGGAGAGCATGGCGATTTGGACGCCGTGCGCGGTGTAGACGCCCGTTAGGCCGCCGCCGGAATAGACGATGCCAGCGTTCTTGAGGGTTTGCTGCGTTTCCTCATAACCCGCGGTGCCGTGGTCCATGACGTGGTTGTTCTCCAGGGATACGGCCTCGACGCTGCCGGATGTCAAGATTTGTACATAGTCCGGCGGGGCGGAAAACAGGAAGGAGTTTTCACGCTTGTCCGGGTTGATGGGGGCGGTGGTCAGTGTGCCCTCAAAATTCACCAGTGTCATGTCGTCCTGGGCAAAAATGTCCTTTACGTTGCGGAAGGGGAATGTCAAATCGCCCTTTTGCTTATCCAACTCCTTGTCGAAGATGGATTTGCCGCTTTTGCGCACATCGCCGCCGATGGTGACATCGCCCGTAAAGCTCATGGTCAGAAGCACGGAGCCGTCGGCGGAGATCATGGCGGAGGGTGTGGGCTGCGGGGAAGCCGGGTCTTGGGATGCGGCCGGGTCCGGCGATGCGGACGGGCTTTGATTGTCACCCGTCAGGTCCGAAAAAGACACTTCCTCATCCTCCGCCAAAGCGCCAAGGGTGAGAAACATCATCAGCACCAGCAACCCGGATAAGACACGACGCATGGACTGCACCTCCGAAAGCAAGGGTATTTTATCCAAAGGAACGATGGAAAAACCGAAAACCCTGCATTATAGCCCGTGAAGGAAGTCTTCAATACGCTCCAGGGCTGTTGACAGCTTGTTAAGCGCGGTGGCGTAGCAGCAGCGGATATGCCCCTCGCCGCTGCGCCCAAAGGCCGTGCCGGGCACGCAGGCCACCTGATGGCTCTTGAGCAGCCGCGTGCAGAACTCTTCGCTGTCAAGGCCCGTTTTACGGATGGAGGGGAATACATAAAACGCCCCCAGGGGTTCAAAGCAATCCAGCCCCATCTTTGAAAAGGCGTCCACCATCAGCCTGCGGCGGCGGTCGTAGCTTGTGCGCATAAGGGACACGTCTTCATAATTGTTTTCGCGGCCGGCCTTGAGCGCCTCCTCGGCGGCCACCTGCCCCTGGCGGGGCGCGCACATGATGGCATACTGGTGTATTTTGAACATGGCGGCCGTGATGGGCGCGGGCGCGCAGACATAGCCCATGCGCCAGCCGGTCATGGCAAAGGCCTTGCTGAAGCCGTTGATGGTGATGGTCCGCTCCCACATGCCGGGCAGGCCGGCGAAGCTTGTGTGGGGCTCCGGCCCATAGGTCAGCTCGCTGTAAATTTCATCGCTGATGACCAGGATGCCGCTTTCCCGGACAACGGCGGCAACGGCCGTAAGATCGGCCCGCTCCATGATGGCGCCGGTGGGGTTGTTGGGGTAGGGCAGGATCAGCGCCTTGGTGCGGGGGGTGATTTTTTCCCGAAGCGCGGAGGCTGTCAGCCGGAAGGCGGTGGTATTGTCCGTCTTCACCGCCACGGGGGTTCCGCCGGCGAAAAGCACACTGGGGCTGTAGCTGACATAGCTGGGCTCGGGCACAAGCACCTCGTCGCCGGGATTGACGACGCTGCGCAGCGCCAGGTCGATGCCCTCACTGGCCCCGACCGTCACCAGTATCTCCTGATTGGGATCGTAGGTGATATGGTACCGGCTGGAAAGGTAGTAGGCGATTTCACGGCGCAGGGAAAGAATGCCCCAGTTGGAGGTATACTGCGTTTCGCCGTCCAGCAGGCTGTTGATGGCGGCGTTGCGTATGTGATAGGGGGTAACGAAATCCGGCTCGCCCACGCCAAGGGAAATGGCGTCGGGCATGTTGGCCACGATGTCAAAAAACTTGCGGATGCCGCTGGGGGCGACGGAAGCCACCCGCGGGTTGATGTATCTGGAATAATCGATGCTCATGGCGAAACCACCAATCTGCGATCCGACCGTTCGGTGTCGAAGATGACGCCGTCGGATTTGTAGCGCTTGAGCACAAAATGGGTGGCGGTGCCCGTGACCATCTCCAGCGGGCTCAATTTTTCGCTGACAAAATAGGCCAGCTCCTTCAGGGTATGGGCCTCCACCAGCAGCAAAAGGTCGTAGGCGCCGCTCATCAAATAGACGCTCTTGACCTCTTCAAAGCGGTAGATGCGGGCGGCCACGGCATCAAAGCCCATGTCCCGCTGAGGCGTGACACGCACCTCGATCATGGCCTCCACCCGCTCCCGGTCGGTCAAGTCCCAGTTGATGATGGGGGAATAGCGCAAAATCACCCGCCGCTTTTCCATATCGTCGATGGCCTGGGCCACCTCGTCCATCGTATGGCCGGTCATGACGGCCAGCTTTTCCAGGGGGATGCGGCAATCCTCCCGCAGTATGCTCAGCAGTTGCATTTGCAAACTTTCCATATTGTTTTCACCTCATCCGTCAAAATAGGCCCGTGATGTTCCCGTCCTCATCCACATCGATGGAAAGGGCGGCGGGGGCCTTGGGCAGCCCCGGCATGGCGATGATATCCCCCGCGAAGGCCACCACAAAGCCGGCTCCCGCCGACAGCCGCACGCTGCGGACGGTGAGGGTGAAGCCCTTGGGCGCGCCCAGAAACTTGGGGTTGTCCGACAGGGAATATTGTGTTTTGGCTATGCAGACGGGGCAGGTTAAATACCCCTCCTGCTCCCACTTTTTAAGCTGGCTAAGCACGCCGGGGGCGAAATTGACCTCCGCCGCGCCGTAGATTTTTTCGGCGACCGACCGGATTTTATCCGCCAAAGGAAGATCGTCCGCATACGTGTAGGCGGGGGAGGAAGGCGCGCCGCTTTCGCATGCGCCGCATACGGCGTCGGCCAGGCCTACCGCGCCACGGCCACCCTTTTCCCAGGCCTCGCACAGCCGGAAAGGAACGGACAGCCTGTCCATGGCGCTTTGAATCAGCGCGAGCTCCGCTTGGGTATCGGTCATGAAACGGTTGAGGGCCACCACCGCCGGGCGGCGCCATACGTTTTGAATGTGATCGAGGTGGGCGTACAGGTTGTCAAGCCCCTTTTCCAAGGCGGGCAGGTTCTCCTGGGTAAGCGATTCCTTCGGGCAGCCGCCGTGGTGCTTGAGCGCCCGGACGGTGGCCACCAGCACAATGGCGTCCGGCCATAAGCCGGCGGCGCGGCACTTGATATCCAGAAATTTTTCAGCGCCAAGGTCCGCGCCGAAGCCCGCCTCCGTTACCACGTAATCCGCCATGCGCATGGCCGTCTGTGTGGCGATGACGCTGTTGCAGCCGTGGGCGATGTTGGCGAAAGGCCCGCCGTGCATAAGGCAGGGCGTGCCGTCGATGGTCTGGACCAGGTTGGGCATCAGCGCGTCGCGCAAAAGCGCCGCCATGGCCCCGTGGGCGCTCAAATCCCCCGCGGTGACCGGTTTGCCATCGAAGGTGCGGCCCACCACCAGCTTTTTTAGGCGGGCTTTCAGATCACCCAAATCCTTTGCCAGGCAGAATGCCGCCATGACCTCGCTGGCGGCGGTGATGTCAAAACCGTCCTCCCTGGGCGCTCCGTTGGATTTGCCGCCCATGCCGGACACGATGAAGCGAAGCTGCCTGTCGTTCAAGTCCATGCAGCGCCGCCAGGTGACAAGCCTTGGGTCGATGTTCAGCTCGTTGCCCTGCTGGATATGGTTGTCCACCATGGCGGCCAGCAGGTTATTGGCAGCCGTTATGGCGTGCAGATCGCCGGTAAAGTGCAGATTGATGGCTTCCATGGGCAATACCTGCGCATAGCCCCCGCCGGTGGCCCCGCCCTTCATGCCGAACACCGGGCCCAGGGACGGCTCCCGGAGCGCCAGCATAGCCCTGCGCCCCGACTGCGTCATGCCGTCCGCCAGACCCACGCTGACGGTGGTCTTCCCTTCCCCCGCCGGAGTGGGGGAGATGGCTGTTACCAGCACAAGGCGCGCCTTTTTCTCCCGCTTGAGATAGGGGGCGGGGTCCACCTTGGCGATAAGGCGGCCATAGGGATAAAGCGTTTCCGGAAGGAACCCGGCCGCCTCGGCGATTGTTTGAATGGGCTTTGGCGCTGCGGCTCTTGCGATTTGAAGGTCGGATGCCATGCAGTCACTACCTTTCCATATCTTGCACATTAAAACACATTATAACGGAAGCCTTTTGTTTGCGCAAGCGGGACGCGGGAAAGGTGAACGGATCATAAGGTGGGGAGGGGTCCAGGTTAGACCATTTGGAAAAGGCTCCCTCCCTGCCTGTGGGAAATGCTGTGGATTTTGTCTTTGCAGTTCAAATGCACCAGCCCTACCGATTGGTCCCGGCAACAGCTTGCCGGGGCTGGGCGGGCGAATGATATTCGCCCGCCGCCGGACGGTACGCAAACGCTTTTGACAGGCTTATTGTGTATCGCACAATGCCACGAAACGGCTGATGGATTCCCGGAGGATGTTCAGGGAGCTGCGCCAGAAGTCCACGCTGCGGACATCGATGCCCACGCTCATGGCCACGTCGTACACCGTGCCGCTGCCGCAGGAGCGCAGCAGCTTGTTGTAGACGGGCACATAGCTTTCGCCCGTTTTCAGGTACTGGGCGAAAACACCCTTGGCAAACAGCTGCCCGAAGGCGTATGGGAAGTTGTAAAAATGCAGCGTGGGGCTGTAATAATGCCCCTTGCAGGCCCACATGTAGGGATGGCGTGCATCCTTTGCAAGGCCGTCGCCGTAGCTTGCTTCCTGGGCGCGGAGCATGGCATCCTTCAGCTCGGCGACACTCAGGGAGTGGTCAGCCCTTGCCTCAATCACTTCCGACTCGAAGAGGAAGCGGCCGTAGATATCCACGATGGACTGAGTGGATTCCATAAGTTCCGCCTCTATGATGGTGAAGGCTTCCTCCGGGGAAGCCGTTTTCAGCACGGCGTGGCTCAACAGCGTTTCATTGAAGATGGAGGCCGTTTCCGCCAAAGGCATGGGATAGTCCGTGAGCAGTATGGGCAGGCCTTTCATGCAGCGGTTGTGCCAGGCGTGGCCGAGCTCGTGGGCCAGGGTGCTGATGTCGGCAAAGCTGCCGGCGAAGTTTGTAAGCACACGGCTGATGTCCAGCGTATGCACGGAGGAGCAGAAAGCCCCGCCCTGCTTGCCGGGCCGGGGGTACATATCGATCCACCGGTTGTCAAAGGCTTCGTTTATAAACGCGCCCATTTCGGGGGAAAAGCTGCCCAGCTTTTGGGATAGCAGCGCCCTTGCCTCCTCCGCGGTGTAGGTGCGCAAGCCCTTGCCTACCGGGGCCATCAGGTCGTAGAAGGGAATGCCGTCCGGGTGGCCCAGCAGGCGCCCTTTTGCCCGCAGGTACCGGCGGAAATCGGGCAGCGCTTCAGTCACCGCCGCCCACAGCGCATCCAGCGTTGTTTTGTCCATGCGCGAATCGTTAAGCGTCCATGCCAGAATGCTGTCAAAATGCCTGGCTTCCGTCTGGATGCGGGCTTCGCCCTTAATGCCGTTCAAGCAAGTGGCGATGGACAGCTCCACCTTGGGGTATGCGGCAAGCTCCGCCTCGTACGCATCCTTGCGCACGGCGGGATCGGGATCGTAGGCCTTGGCGCGCACGGCCGACAGGGGGAGTTCCTCACCCCTAAAATCTGCCGTGAGTGTGGACGCCAGCTTCTCCCGGAGCTGGGCGAAGGCTTCGCCGCCGGTGAGCGACATGCGCAGAATCCAGCCTTCAATGGCCTTGTCCATGCGGTGGGCGGCGTTATCCTTCAGCTCCCTGAGTAAAAAACCGTGCTCTGTGAGCAGCGGGCTTTTTTCGATGACCGTGTCAAGGCCGTCCAGCGCGCCCAGATAACGGATCAGGTCAGACTGAAGGCGTTCCATAGCCACCTGCTTTTCCATCAGCTGATCAATGTAGGCCAGCGCCTCCTCGTTGACAGCGTCCGTGGCCCAGGTGAGGTAGGAAAAGGACACCAGCTTGTCGGCTGTTTCCTGAAGGGCTGTGATATGCCGGATGGCATTTTCCAGCAGGTCTTTGGGCGCGCCGCCCTGCGCAAGCGTTGTTTCGATATCGTCCATGTGGGTTTGAAGGCTTTTGAGATCCGCCTGAAATTCCGGGCTTTGAAAGCCGCCGTAGATTACCGATAGGTCCCAGGTCATAGCAATCCTCCTTGCAACTGTCCGCATGGCTGCGGCTTTTTCAACTGTAGGTCTATACTGCCCAAAGGGGTAATGCAAAGGCTTTTAAGAAGCGCTCTGATTTCCGCCTCCGCCGCCGCGTCTTCCAAAAGCTGCGGCTGGTGCGCGTCGTAGCCGATGACCACGCTGTTGCCCATTTTCGCCGCCAGCTCCCAAAACTCCCGGCGCGGGAAGAGGCACTCTTCCCCCCCGATCACATGGGCGTTGAGGTTGTATTCCAGGGGAAGCCCGCAGGACAGCGCGCAGCCGCATATGGCTTTGGCCGCTGCGATGCAATCGTCATCCCACGCGCCCCTGCGGCGCATGAACAGGTCGGGATGGGCCAGATACGCGTACAGCCCGGTCTGCATCCCCTGCACGCACATGTCCGCATAGCGGAACATGACGTCCGTATCCCGGCAGGCATAGCCCACGTAGGGGAAATCCTCTTCACTGCCGATATAGTGGGCACCGAATATCAGGTAGTCCAGGTTATAGGCTTCCTTCGCCTCCTTGAGCCAATCCATGTACCGGGGGAAATACTCGCATTCCAGGCCGATCAATACATTCAACCGGTCACTGTATCTTTCCTTCAGTTCACGAAGGGTTGTTACATAGCCCGGAAGCTCCGAAGGCTCCATGCGGATGGGGGAGACAAAGCCGCTTTGATAAGGCCAGGGGGTATGGTCGGCAAAACCCAAAGTGTCAAACCCGGCCCGGATGGCGGACTGTATGTACATTTCCTCCGTTCCAAAGGCGTGCTTGCAGCGTTGGGTATGGGTGTGATAATTGGCTTTCATGATGGGGAAAGGCTCCTTTTCAAAAGCAAGCCCCCCGGCAATTACCGGAGGGCGTGTATTTGTATTCCGGTTCATTTCTTTTTGCCAAGTGCGTTCAGGCAGTTTTCCTTGCTGCGCTCGATATGCTTTTGCATTACGGCCTGAAGGCGTGCAAGGTCGCGCTTTTGCAGGCAGTCCACAATTTCATAGTGCTCCTGCTGCGCCTCGTGGCGGCGGCTCTCCTGGGCGATGCTCATGGCGGAAAAGCGGGTGATATACTCGTCCTGGCTTTCGATGACCCGCAGGATGCGGGCCTGGCCCGACAGCCGTATCACCTGGGTGTGGAAGGCGCGGGCCAGGGGCGACAGCTTATCGATATTGCCTTCCTTGAGGGCCGCGTCCATCTGCGCAAGCTTTTCCTTGAGGGAGAGGATATCCTCCTCCGACACGTTTTTGATGATGGCGGGGAGCGTAAGCATTTCCAGCGCGTTGCGGATGGTATAGATTTCTTCCACATCGGCTATGGTGAACGCCCGAACCATTACGCCCCGGCGCAGCACGTATTCCACCAGGCCGTCACGTTCCAGCTTGCGCAAAGCCTCCCTCAGCGGCGTACGGCTGATGTGCAGCCGCTCGGCGTATTCCGTTTCCACAATGCGCTCCCCCGCGGGAATTTCGCCCGTGATGATGGCGTGCTTCAATACCTCGTAGGCAATCTCCCGGATAGGCCGGCTTTCCAGCATGGGCTGGAAGCGAAGGAGAGACATAACCCCAACCCCTTTGTCTGAGGTGTGTTTTTTGGATACGATACACCTTACCAAAACATTTGTCAAGTTTTCTGACAGCGATTGTCAAAAATCGGGAGACGCTGCCGCATTCCAGCGCTTATTGGGGCTTGCCGGTCAATGTAAGAAGCGTGATGGCGGGGGGGTTGAACAGCCGGCCTGGCTGCAGGGGAAAGCTTGCGGAGGAGCCAAGGCCGGGGCTTATGTATTGGGCGATGGTGGATACGCGGCTCAGGCCCGTTACCAGCCTTTCCTCCGGGAACCAGCCAAGACCCGGCACATGGATGGGCCCGCCGCCGGGGACGCGCCACTGCCCGCCATTGAGGTGGCCGGCCAGCGCCAGTGTAACCCGCTGCATGGAAGCGCCCTGATCGGCCTGCCAGTCCCATACGCTGCGCACATAATCATAGGTGAGCGGCGCGTGGGTAAGGGCGATGTGAAAGTCGGTGCTTTTCATTTTGAGGCGCGCTTCCTGAATGCGCCGTGCCAGGTCAAGCCGGTATTCCCAGGCGCGCGTTTGGGCAGCGCCGTCCGCCGTGGCGGAGGCGTTGAGGCCGCCCAGCCTGTCCAGCTGGCCCTGGCAGGAAGCGATGGTACTTTCCGCATTCATGGAATACAAACCTTCGGGGCTGAACCATATGGTGGTTTTGCCCACGGTGAGGGGATAGGGGACGTCAAGGTAGACGGCACCCGCCGCCTGGGCGGCCGTTATATATGGGGCCAGCACCGACAGGGTGTCGTGGGCGGTTGTGTACAGGGGGGCGGGATCGCAGTCGCCGGGGATGAACAAAATGGGTTTGTCTTTGTCAAGCAGCGACAAAAGCTGCAAAAACGGCTGCGCATTCCCCGCTGCGCCCACCATATCGCCGGTGATACATACAACGTCATACGATTGCTTGGAAAGGGCGGAGGCGATCATGGCCTGATCCTGGCCCAGTTCCGCCGCGTGAAGGTCGCTGATATGCAGGATGGTAAAGCCCTCCAGATCGCGGCTTAAGCCCAGCACGGAAACGGGCTGCTTGATAACTTTTACATGCCTGTTGCCAATATCGCTGGCAACCAATGCCACGGCGACGGCAATAGCCGCCAGCAGGAGCAGCCAAAGCAGGAAGCCGCATCCGCGGGGCCTGCGGCTTGGCGTAAAAATAGGGGTATCCTTTCGCGTGCCCATGCTGCCGTCCCATTCCGGCGGCCATCAATTGAGCCTGGCCGGCCTTAAAAAGTGTGCGAATGCATCCGCGCATATATTATAGCCCGTAAAGCATATGTTTGCAATCGCGCATGGGTACCAAATTACGTCGGAATTTGGTATACTATAAGCAATCCTGCATGCTGGCGCGCGAATGATTCCATGCGCTGCCGACAGGCTTCGACGATTGTTTTCATGGCAGGATATACCTGCGTATGTTATACTGACAACAAGTGCTTTTGCGGCCCGCGCGCGGGGAAGCAAGGCGCTTCGTCCGGGAGGATTGCAAGTGCCCAAGGAAAAAACGCTGTTTGCCTGTACCGCCTGCGGCCATGAAGCATCAAGATGGCTGGGCAGGTGCCCGGCCTGCGGCGCGTGGAACACCATGGGGGAAATGGCGCCCCGGGCTGCCGCCGCGGCTGAAAAGCCGCTCAAGCAGCGGCCGGGAACGGGCAGCCAGGCATTGCCGCTGGACAGCATACCCGACGAGGCTCAAAACAGGGCGTTGACCGGGATGTCGGAATTGGACCGGGTGCTTGGCGGCGGTGTTGTGGAAGGCTCGGTAATGCTGGTGGGCGGCGATCCGGGCATAGGGAAAAGCACGCTGCTTTTGCAGGTGAGCGCCCACCTAGCCAACACGGGTGAGCGGGTGCTGTACATCACCGGCGAGGAAAGCGCCAGACAGCTGAAGCTGCGTGCCTCAAGGCTCGGAATTACGGCGCCCGGCCTGTACATACTGGCGGAGAACGCCATGGACGCCGTGGAGGAAAAGTTTCAGCAGATTCAACCGGCCTATGCGGTGGTGGACTCCATACAGACCATGTACCGGCCGGAGCTATCCGGCGCACCGGGCAGCGTGAGCCAGGTTCGGGAAAGTGCCGGGCTTTATATGCGTCTGGCCAAAACCGGCGGCGCGGCCATTTTTCTGGTGGGGCATGTGACAAAGGAAGGCGCCATTGCCGGGCCCAGGATTCTGGAGCACATGGTGGATGTGGTACTGTACTTTGAGGGCGACAGGCAGCAGGAATACAGGCTTTTGCGGGCGGTGAAGAACAGGTTTGGATCGGTGAACGAGCTGGGCGTCTTTCAAATGATGGAGGACGGCATGCAGGAAGTAAAAAACGCCAGCGAGCTGCTGCTTTCCCGCCGGGCCAAAGGCGCCAGCGGATCGGTGGTATTCTGCGGGATGGAGGGCTCGCGCCCCATGCTGGTGGACATCCAGGCGCTGGCGACACAATCGTATTACGGCATGCCCAGACGCACGGTAAACGGCATGGATCAGGGGCGCATTGCGCTTTTGCTGGCCGTGCTGGAAAAGCGGGCCGGACAGAAATTATTCAATCAGGACGTTTATATCAACGTGGCAGGGGGTATGGAGTTGAATGAGCCCGCGGCGGACCTGGCGGTATGCGCTGCGGTGGCATCCTCCCTGGCGGACACGGCGCTGCCCCAGGACTTTGCGGTGATGGGGGAAGTGGGCCTGGCCGGTGAGGTGCGCGCCATCCCCCAGGCGGAGCGAAGGCTTTTGGAATGCCTTCGGCTGGGATTTAAAAACGTGGTCCTCCCCAAGGAGAACACAAAGCGCATACGTATTCCCGACGGGGTGAAGGCCTATGGCGTGGATACGCTGGCCCAGGCGCTGGCGGTGCTGCTGTCTTCATGAATGCGTATAATTTTTGCTGAAACGGACAAGCTATCATACGGAGGGGACCCCCCTCAATTGATGATGGAAAAGAGTGATGGCATGCTATGAAATCAAGGATTGTGCAAAAGATGCTTAGGGGGCTGGTAACACTGCTGGGGGCGGGGGTCGGCATCGGCCTTGCCATGCTGGGGCTTAGGCTGAGCGCGCTGAACAATCCGGGCTGGGCCGCGCCGGTTGACCTGCTCCTGCTGCTGTATGGCGCATGCGCCCTGGTGGGCGGGTTGATCTTTTTCATACTGTCTCCCCTGATCATCAGAAAGTTTACGGAATTGGGCAGCGCCATGGAAAAGCAATTGGACAACATGCCCATGCACCAGGTGCTTACCAGCACCGTGGGGCTGATTACCGGCCTTGTCATCGCGGTGCTTGTGACACAGATACTGCAATTTGTAGGCGCTTCCATCGTTACCACGGCTTTCAGCGGCATTGTATACGTGGTGTTGGGCTATACGGGTCTGAACATTGGCCGCAGGCGGGGCAAGGAAATGCATCTGCCGCTGGTGGAGCCGCCTACGCAGGGGAAGGAGCGGCGATTTGGCTTTATGCGAGGCGCCGCGCCGGTTAGCACCGCCAAGATACTGGACACATCGGTGATTATCGACGGCCGGGTGTTCGACATCTGCAAGACGGGCTTTTTGGAAGGCGAGCTGGTGATACCGCAGTTTGTGCTGGCGGAGCTTAGGCATATCGCCGATTCCAGCGACGCGCTGCGCCGCAACCGGGGAAGGCGGGGTCTGGATGTGCTCAACCGCATACAGACGGAGTTGAAGATACCGGTACGCATTGAGGAAACGGATTATGACGACGTGGCCGAGGTGGATGTGAAGCTGCTGCGCCTGGCCCGGCAGTTTGGGGGCATTGTGGTCACCAACGACTACAACCTGAACAAGGTGGCCGGGGTGACGGGTGTGAAGGTGCTCAACATCAACGAGCTGGCCAACGCGGTGAAACCCGTTGTATTGCCCGGTGAGGAGATGACGGTTCAAATCGTGCGGGAGGGCAAGGAGCCCGGACAGGGCGTGGGATATTTGGACGACGGCACCATGATTGTGGTGGATAACGCACGCCGCCATGTGGGGGAGACCATTGATGTAGTGGTGACGACGGTTTTGCAGACCAGTGCGGGCAGGATGATATTTACCAGAATCAAGGCGTACGACAACAGCAAGGCGGGATGATACATTTCGAACAAAGCCGGGCAGGCACGTAGTGCCTGCCCGGCTTTGTTCGATTTTGCACGATTCACCTGTAAAGTTTGCGGCTTTACGGCCGGTGAATCGTGTAAGGAATGTTTGCTACGCAAACCCCCGATCCGCAAGCTCAATGGTCGCGCTGCTGCGTTGCCGCTTGCATCGCTCGTTTCGCTTGATTCCCTCGCCTCGCTTCATCCGCCACTGGCGGCGCTCGGTTCAGTCACCAGCTGGCAAAGCCAGCCGAGACGATTACAAACGAGAAGGCCGCGGCCCCCTCGTTGCTCCCCGGAGGATAGAAGGCTTCCGGCCTCTGACGGGTGCGGGGACAATGCACCTGTTATGCATCTCTGTTGCGCTTGCCTTCGATTTTATCGATTTGAATCTTGATTATGGCTACGGCTTTCCAATACTTGTCGACGACTTCCGCAAGGCGGTAAGCGCCGGCGGGGGCCAGGGCCATGGAAAAGGTTATGAGGGCGCCGCGTTTTTCCTCGCTATCGGCCATGATTTCGGCACGGCCGGTGACGATGGCGCTGTCGTAGTGGGTGGTGAACCGCTCTTGGATGATGACGGGGTTTTTGTAAACGGAGAAGCTGACCTCGGGATGGCTTTGGAGGCAGTCGATTTTCTTTCCCTTGAGCGCGCAGTGGAGGTAAAGGGCATTGGCGGCCTCGTCGTAATAATAGTTGATGGGCACGCCGTAGGGGAGACCGTCGGGTGTGACCAGGCTCAGGGTGCCCAGATTGCAGGATTTAAGGATGTCGCGGGCTGCGGCCTCGGTTGTCATGCGTTCGGGTTTCATCAATACATTACCTCTCATTCAATCTATTGGGGCATATATATGATTGCATATTGCGGTTTCGCGCCTGCAGGCACGACCAGGGCTTTGCTCCCACGAGCTCAATCGTCGCACTGGTCGCTGGCGCTCCCATTGCTTGTTTCGCTCGTTTCCTCCGCCTGGCCTATTGCCGTTACTGGCGGCGGCCAGGCTCCGTCACCCTGGACCTTCGCGGGGCTGCCGGCTGCAGTGCAGAGGGGTATGGGGGTTTCGCGCCAGCGGGCGCGACCAGGGCTTTGCGGTCGCCCTGGACCTTCGCAGGCAGCCGTTTCCGATTTCATGCGTTTGGATTAATGCAAAGTCATGAATTGCATTCCAGATACTATGCGACAGGGGAGGCTTCTTTAAAGAAACCTCCCCTTGTGCTATGCGCCAGTCTTAATACGCTTCGTGGATGTCGATGTTCTTGTAACGCTTCATGCCCGTGCCGGCGGGGATCAGCTTGCCGATGATCACGTTTTCTTTCAGGCCCACCAGCGGATCGACCTTGCCCTTGATGGCGGCTTCGGTGAGAACGCGGGTGGTCTCCTGGAAGGAGGCGGCGGACAGGAAGGACTCAGTGGCCAGAGAGGCTTTGGTGATGCCCAGCAGGATGCGCTTGGCTACCGCGGGGCGTCCGCCGGCCATGATCGTTTGCCGGTTGGCTTCCTCAAAGCGGAAGATGTCCACCAGGGCGCCGGGGAGCAGGTTGGTATCGCCGCTGTCCTCGACACGGACCTTGCGCAGCATTTGCCTGACGATAATCTCGATATGCTTGTCGGACACGGCCACGCCCTGGAGGCGGTACACGCTCAAGACTTCCTTGAGCAGATATTCCTGCACGGCTTTCACGCCCAGGATGCGCAGCAGGTCGTGGGGATTGATGGAGCCTTCGATCAGTTCGTCGCCGGCCTCCACCATCTGGCCGTCCACCACTTTGAGGCGCGAGCCATAGGTGATCTGATACGCCTTTGTCTCGTGGGCGTCCTCCTCGCTGGTGACGATCAGCTCGCGCTTTTTCTTTGTTTCGGCGATGGATACGCGGCCGCTGATTTCACTCAGGATGGCGTCGCGCTTGGGCTTTCTCGCCTCAAAGAGCTCTTCCACGCGGGGAAGGCCCTGGGTGATGTCTTCGCCGGAGGCGATACCGCCGGTATGGAAGGTACGCATCGTAAGCTGTGTACCGGGCTCGCCGATAGCCTGAGCGGCAATGATGCCCACCGCCTCGCCCACGTCCACGCTGCCGCCGGTGGCCAGGTTGGTGCCATAGCAGCGGGCGCAGACGCCCGTTTCATTGCGGCAGGTAAGCACGCTGCGGACAGTGGCTTTCAGGACGCCGGCCTTGACGAGCTCCTTGGCCTTGATGTGGTCGATGACTTCGTTGAACCGGACCATGACTTCACCGGTGGCGGGATTGAGAATATCCTCGGCAGCCACCCGGCCACGCAGGCGGTCCTCCAGGCTCTCAATGGACTGGCGGCCGCTCATGATCTCCTGTACGGTGATGCCGCGGACCTTTTCGCCCCTGGCCTCAAAGCAATCCAGTTCCCTGACGATCACTTCCTGGCTGACGTCCACCAGACGGCGGGTAAGATAGCCCGAGTCGGCGGTACGCAAGGCGGTGTCGGCCAGGGACTTGCGGCTGCCGTGGCTGGAGAGGAAGAATTCAAGCACCGTGAGGCCTTCGCGGAAATTGGCGCGGATAGGCAGCTCGATGGTTTTGCCGGAGGGGGAGGCCATCAGGCCGCGCATGCCGGCCAACTGGCTGACCTGGGCTTTGGAACCGCGGGCGCCGGAGTCGGTCATCATGCGGATGGGATTGAACCTGTCCAGCGGCTCCAGTATGTTTTCGCGGATTTCGCTGGTGGTGTCGTTCCACACGTCCACAACCAGGTTGTAGCGCTCGTTTTCAGTCAAAAGACCGCGGCGGAACAGGTTGTTGATGTTGCGGACCTTGGCGTCGGCCTCGGAAAGCTTTTGCGGCTTGTCGACCGGCACGGTGATATCGCTGACGGACACCGTGACGGCGCCGCGGGTGGAGTAGGTGAAGCCCAGCTTTTTGATGGCATCCAGCACCAGGGCTGTTTGATGTACGCCGTGGGTGCGGTAGCACTGGTCCACGATGCGGCCCAGCTCCTTTTTGTTCACCAGGTCATCCACTTCCAGAACGAACATGTCGTCAAGGTTCTTGCGCTCCTTGAGGCCTATGTCCTGGGGAATGGCTTCGTTAAACAGCAGGCGGCCCATGGTGCAGCTGATGATGCGCCGGGCGGTCTCGCCGCCAAAGGTGCGGGAAATGCGGACCTTGATGGGGGACTGCAGGTCTAATTGCTTGGTCTGATAAGCCATCAGGGCTTCCTCCGGAGAGGCGAATACGCGGCCCGCGCCGATGCCGTGGGGCTTTTCCATGGTCAGGTAATAACAGCCGATGACCATGTCCTGGGTGGGGGAAATGACGGGCTTGCCATCCTGCGGCTTCAGTATATTGTTGTGAGCCAGCATCAGGAAGCGGGCCTCCGCCTGGGCCTCCATGGACAGGGGCACGTGCACGGCCATCTGGTCGCCGTCAAAGTCGGCGTTGTAGGCGGTACAGACCAGGGGGTGGAGCTTTAAAGCCTTGCCCTCCACCAAAATGGGCTCGAAGGCCTGAATGCCAAGGCGGTGCAGCGTGGGGGCGCGGTTCAGGAGCACGGGATGCTCCTTGATGA
>JAEWNM010000247.1 GCA_023392755.1 Bacillota bacterium | reverse complement strand
GCATTGGGCAGGAAACGTTGGCGGATATCCTGCAGGTATCACGGCAAACCATCAGTTCACTGGAAAACGGGCGCTACAATCCGTCGATCCTGCTGGCTATCAAAATTGCAAAACACTTTCGTCTGCCTGTGGAAGAAATTTTCCTGTATGAGGAGGAAGCGCAATGAAAAGGAAACGGTTTTTGTATATCGCCCTTGCTTTGGCCGGGCTTGCTTTGATTCTGACGGGCGCGCTTGTATTCCCGGAGGAAGCGCAAAAAAGGGCGGCCGGCCCATGCTACGGTTTGGGCGCGGCAGCCTTCGGTCTTGGCGCAGCCTGGTTTGCGGCTACTTTTAGCCCGGCCTTGAACGATGAGAAGGCAAAACGCCAAAAGGCAATCAACACTGCCGATGAGAGGAATATCATGATCCGCGAAAAGACAAGCGCCGCGGTGGAAAAATGGACCACCTGCGGGCTGCTTATCTGGATACTGGCCGAAGGATTGATATTCAGCGACGTGGCCCACATCCTGCCGCCCATGATTCTTTTGATACTGCGCTTCGTGGCCATGGTTTTTTACACGAACCGGTACATGAAAACCATGTGACCGCACTGCCTGTTATCCGCTATGGGATTTACAAAAAGCCCAGTTCCTTGAACACAAATACAAACAGGAATATGGTCACAAGCGACACCCCGGTGGTAAACGCCACCAGCTGCCCTGCCAGCTTGCCGTCGGCCCCCATCTGCTGGGCCATGGTATAGCTGGAAACGGCGGTTGGCGAAGCAAAAAGCACAAGCAAGGCCAAAAGCGCTTCGCCCCGAAATCCCAGTAAAGCAGCCAGCGGCAGAAAAATGCCCGGCACCAGCACCATGCGGGCGAAAAGCCCCAGGGCCAGCTGCCGGGCATTTTCCTTTATATCGGAAGCATGCAAGGACCCCCCCAGTGTTAAAAGGCACAGGGGTGTGGCCACGGCGGACATATCCTTGACGGTTTTTTTGATCACCAAAGGCAGCGGAATGCGCAAAAGCAATACGGCAATGCCCAGAAGCGCGGCAATCACCAACGGATTTTTCACTATGCTCAGCGCAATATGCCGGGCGTTCACCCGCCCCATGCGAAAGTATTCCAGTATGAATACAGCCAGCGCGTTGCTCAGGGGCACAAACACACTTCCCAGCAGCGCCACGGAGGCCGCGTTTCCCTCTCCGTACAGCGAAACGGCCACGGCCAGCCCAAAGATGAGGAAGTTGCTGCGGATAATGGCCTGTATCAGGGAGGCGCGCTTCTTGTCATCCTTCTCAAACTTGGGAATCAGCGCCATGGACAGGGTGAAAATCAAAAGAACGCACGCAACGGTATACCCCATCAGCCCCGGGTTAAACGCCTGCCCCAAATCCACCGCGTATAGATTTTGGAACAAAAGCACGGGCAAAAAGATACGGAAAGCGATGGCATCCATCTTGCGCAGCGCATTTTCATCCGCCAGCCCGCACCGCCTGACGCCCATTCCAACCAGCATCATTATAAGCAGCGGAAGAACAACCTGGGCTGATACAATTAAGTTATGCAATAGTCCCCTTCCCTTCCCAAGCGCAATTCAAAAGCCTTACATGGCGGCCCTTGTGTTTTTTGTATCCCGGACAGCCTGTGCCTTCAGGTACATGAACAGACCCAGCAAAACAACGGCACCGCCCGAAAGCAGCAGCCAGCCCGGCCTTTCGTCAAACATGAAAAGCGCCCAGAGCATGGCCCCTACCGGCTCGCCCAGCAGCGCGAAGGATACCACGTGGGCGCTGACGCTGCCCAGGGTGTAGGTGAAAACCGCGTGGCCCAGCAGCGTGCAGCCCAAAACAAGCCCGCCCACATACCATACAGCTCCCCCGGGCAATTGAAAGCCTTCGCCCAGCGGCAGCAAAAGGGCCAGGCAGCAAGCTGTAACAAGGTATACAAACACGGTATAGCCCAACGCCGGCATGCTTTTGCGGGCGTGGCGGCCGCACAGCCAATGCCCCGTCATGGCAACCGCGCCCAGCAACGCCATCATGTCTCCGCCAATATTCCCGCCCAGCCCCCCAAGGCTGTTGGCGCCGATCAGCAGCGCGCCCAGCAACGCTACCAGCGCCCCCGGCCGGGCGCTTTTTTGCATGGGTTCATGGAGCAAAAGCCCCGAAAAGGCCGCCACGAACAGTGGCTGCGTGCACACCAGGGCCACCGACGCAAAGGTGCTGGTGCTTTTGAGGGATGTCATCCATGTGTAATAATGCAGCGCCAGAAACACGGCGGCTAGCACGCCAAAGAAAAGCTGCCCAAATGGCGCGCGCAGCACCTGCGCCAGGGGGGAACGCGTTTCCCCTTCCCGCTTGCGCAGGGAGAAGGGCAGCAGGAGCAGCCCGGAAAAGAGCATGCGCAAAAAAGCCACCGTCACCGGGGTTGCGCCTTGCAGCAGCGCTCCCTTTACCAGCGGCCCGCTGTAGGATACCATCACGACGCCCAGAATCACCAGCAGGTAGACTTTCTTTTGTGAGGCAGGCATGGCGCGGGTTCACTTCCCCCTTTATATATTATAAGCTGCGATGATTTCGCGCCTGCCGGCGCGACCAAAGGGCTTTCCTACCCATCTGGCTCAATCATCGCAATGGTTCGCTCCCACTCCCATTGCTTGTTTCGCCAGCCTCCTCCGCCTAGCCTATTGCCGCCACAGGCGGCGGCTAGGCGGAGGAGCCCTTTGGAGACCTTCGGACGCCCTTTATCGTAATCGATTCAGCTCGATCTATCTGCCAAATATCAACTTCAGACAGATGCAAAAGCCAAAACACCCTATCGCCCTTTGGTATGGTTTTCCATGGTGGGTGCCAAGCACTTCTTTTTTTAAAAGAGGTACTCCCGCTGACAGGACTATTCGCCGTTTCCCCCGTTCTCCCGCTCGCGGCGGCCAAGCCAGACCATGAGCACGGCGATATCCGCCGGGGAAACGCCGGGGATGCGGGCGGCCTGGCCCAGGGAACGGGGGCGCTGTTTGCATAGCTTCTGGCGCGCTTCGATACGCAGCGCAGCCATGTCAAGATAAGGGGCATCCTCGGGCAGAAGCACGTTTTCCATCGCCCGCGCTTTGGATAGCTGGGCTTCCTGCTTGCGCAGGTAACCGTCGTACTTGACGGAGATTTCCGCCTGCTCCGCGGCGGCGGGGGATGCGGCCTGCAACTCCTTTGCCAGGGCCCCGATATCGGCAAACGTCACCGCCGGGCGGCGCAAAAGCTCCTCCCCGGTAAGGGTGCCCAAGCAAGCCGGCTCACCCAGCGATTCCAGCAGCGCCTCCCGCTCAGGTGTCGGCGGCAGCAAAAGCGACGCCAGCTTATCGCGCAGAACCTGCGTTTCTCGCGACTTTGCTTCCGCGCGGCGCATACGCTCCTCCCCCGCCAGGCCGGCCTTGTAGCCAATCTCCGTCAGCCGCAGGTCGGCGTTGTCCTGGCGCAGGTAAAGGCGGTGTTCTGCGCGGCTGGTCATCATGCGGTAGGGCTCGTCGGTGCCCTTGGTTGTCAAATCGTCCGTCAGAACGCCGATATACGCCATGTCCCTGGTGATAACCATCGGTTCCCTGTCCCGCAGTTGCAATGCGGCATTGATACCTGCCAGCAGCCCCTGGGCGGCGGCCTCCTCATAGCCGGAGGTGCCGTTTACCTGGCCGGCAAAAAACAGGCCGGAAATGGACAACGCCTCCAGCGTAGGCTTAAGCGCCCTGGAATCGATGCAGTCATACTCAATGGCGTACGCCAGCCGGGTCAGCACGGCGTTCTCCAGGCCCTTGACACTGCGGTACATGCGCCACTGCACATCCTCCGGCATGCTGGAGGACATCCCCTGCACATACCATTCAAAGCTGCTCAAGCCCTCCGGCTCCAGAAACACCTGATGCCGGTCCTTGTCGGCAAAGCGGCTGATCTTATCCTCAATGCTGGGGCAGTAGCGGGCTCCGGTACCCTTGATATCACCCCGGTACATGGGCGCGCGGTGAAGGTTCTCCCGGATGATGTCGTGGGTGTGCCCGTTGGTCCAGGTGAGGTAGCACTGCATGCGGTTGGAAAGAGGCCTGTCCGTTAAAAACGAAAAGGGCGTCACAGGCTCGTCGCCGGGCTGCGGCTCCATTTTGGAAAAATCAATGGACCGCACGTCCACCCTTGCGGGCGTGCCCGTCTTGAACCGGCGCAGCGTAAACCCCAAATCCTTAATCGCGCCGGACAGGTGGTTGGCGGCCAGCAGCCCCTGGGGCCCGCCGTTCCACTGCGTCTCACCGATGATTATCCGGCTTTTCAAATACACGCCGCCGGCGATGATAACGGCTTTGCAGGCAACCTTTTCCCCCGTAGTGGTAACGATGCCGGAAACCGCGCCGTTTACGGTATCAATGCTTGCAACCTCACCCTGGCGCACGGTAAGGTTTTGCTGGGAAAACAGCGCGGCCCGCATACGGTTTTGATAGGCCAGCTTGTCCGCCTGGGCGCGCAGGCTGTATACGGCGGGGCCCTTGCCCCGGTTGAGCATGCGGCTATGCAAAAACGTATCGTCAATGGCCCGGCCCATCTCGCCGCCCAACGCATCCACTTCCCTGACCAGGTGCCCTTTGGATGTACCGCCAATCACGGGATTGCATGCCATCAAGGCGATGGCATCAATGTTCAGCGTATACAAAAGGGTGGGTATGCCCATGCGGGCGGCAGCCAGCGCGGCTTCGCAGCCCGCGTGTCCCGCCCCCGCAACTACCAGCTGATAAGCCATTTTGCACCCCTCCCTACAACCGCAAACAACAATTGCAAACGGTAGAAAACGCACTCATTATACCACGCGCATTCCTGCATGCAAAGGACAAAATGCGCCATGCGAATTTAACACAATTTGGCAACTAGAAACAAAATCAAATCTGCATTTATATAAGAAGAAACCCTTTTCTTTTTTACGCCAAAATGGTATAATGAGTAGTCGGATTTTTTGACAGGCGGTGGAATATACCATGATGCTGCACCTGGGTTCCGGCCGCAGCGTTCCCTTTTCACAGGTGGTAGCCCTTATTGATTTGGCCAGGGAAAAGGCGTGGGATACGCAGGCGCTGCCGGATGGCATCAAGGCATTGGGAAGGCTGCAAACCCTGGGGGAGCCGGTCAAGTCCCTTGTTTTGGTGCATGACAAAAAGGAGCAATGGTGCTACCTGTCCCCCCATTCGGTGCGCACACTGGTCCGCCGTGTCCATGCAAATTTAGAATAAGCGCAGGTGGTTTTTATGTCGGAGCATCCTATCGAGAAGAACACGCTCGGCCCGCCCCAGGTCAGCGGGCAGGGCGCGGGCGGTGCCAATCATTATGACGAAACACAGATTCAGGTGCTGGAAGGCTTGGAGGCTGTACGCAAGCGACCCGGCATGTACATTGGTTCCACCGATGTGAGAGGTCTGCACCATCTGGTGTACGAGATTGTGGACAATTCCATCGACGAGGCGCTGGCAGGCTATTGCACAGAAATATTCGTAACCATTCACAAGGATGCAAGCGTCAGCGTCAAAGACAATGGCCGCGGATTCCCCGTGGGTATCCATCCCAAAATCGGGCGCCCGGCGGTGGAGGTCTGTTTGACCATGCTCCATGCCGGCGGCAAGTTCGGCGGCGAGGGCTACAAGGTCTCCGGCGGGCTGCACGGCGTGGGTGCTTCCGTAGTGAACGCGCTGAGCGGCAGGCTGATGGTATTGGTCTGCCAGGATGGGAAGATTCATCAGCAGGAATATGCCCGCGGCAAGGTTCTCTACGACTTGAAAGTAATCGGCGCGACGGATAAGACGGGCACCACCATACAGTTCTGGCCGGATGTGAAAAGCGCGGAGAATCCCACCGGCATTTTTGAAACGGGCGATTTTCAGTTTGACGTGCTGACCACACGCATGCGGGAAATGGCGTTTTTGAACAAGGGCGTGCGCATCATTTTGCGGGATGAACGCCCGGAGGAACCTCTGGAGAAAAGTTACCACTATGAGGGCGGCATCAGGGAGTTTGTAAAATACCTGAACCGCAACAAGGAAGTGCTGTTTCCCGAGCCTATTTACATAGAGGGCGTCCGCGGCACGGTAACGGCGGAGGTGGCGCTGCAGTACAACGACAGTTACGCCGAAAACATTTATACATTCGCAAACAACATTCATACGCCAGAAGGCGGCACCCACTTGATGGGCTTCAATGCCGCGCTTACCCGCGTTATCAATGATTACGGCCGCAAATACAAGGTTCTCAAAGAGGCCGATACCAACCTGAAGGGTGAAGACGTACGGGAAAGCCTCACCGCCATCGTCAGCGTCAAGCTGATCGACCCGCAGTTTGAAGGCCAGACCAAAAGCAAGCTGGGCTCCAGCGAGGTTCGGGGCATTGTGGATTCTCTGGTGGCCGAACAGCTGTCCACATATCTTGAGGAAAACCCCTCCATTGCCAGGGCTATCCTGGACAGGTGCCTGGGCGCGGCCAGGGCAAGGGAAGCCGCCCGCAAGGCACGCGACCTTACCCGCCGCAAAACGGTGCTGGAATCCGCCAGCCTGCCCGGCAAGCTGGCAGACTGCTCCGAGCGTGATCCCAGCAAGTGCGAGATATTTCTGGTGGAGGGCGACAGCGCCGGCGGCAGCGCCAAAACGGGCCGCGACAGGCATTTTCAGGCCATACTGCCCCTTCGGGGCAAGATTCTCAACGTGGAAAAAACCAGGCTGGACAAGGCGCTTTCCAACGCTGAGATCAAAGCCATGATTACAGCCTTCGGCTGCGGCATAGGCGACGAGTTCAGCACTGAGAAGCTGCGCTACCACCGCATTGTGTGCATGACTGACGCCGATGTGGACGGCAGCCACATCCGCATATTGATGCTCACCTTCTTCTACCGCTACATGCGCCCCCTTATTGAGAAGGGCTATGTATACATCGCCATGCCGCCGCTGTATAAGGTGACAAAGCAAAAGCAGGAACACTACGTGTACAACGACGCGGAGCTGGAGCAGCTTTTGCAGCGCATAGGCCGCGACCCAAAACCTGAAATTCAGCGTTACAAGGGCCTTGGCGAAATGAGCAGCGAGCAGTTATGGACCACCACCATGAACCCGGAAACCCGCACCATGATGCGTGTGTCAGCGGAGGATGCCATGGCCGCCGACGAGATATTTACCCTTTTGATGGGCGACAAGGTAGAGCCGCGCAGAGAGTTTATTGAGGATAACGCAACGCTGGTCACGGACCTGGATGTATAAATAGGCCACCGGCACATGAGGTGAAAGCATGATCGAGGATCGTTTGATTCCCATAAACCTGGAAGACGAAATGAAGCGGTCGTTTATATCCTATGCTATGGCCGTTATCATCAACAGGGCGCTGCCCGATGTGCGGGACGGCTTGAAGCCCGTGCACAGGCGCATACTGTACGCCATGAACGAGCTGGGCATGACGCCCGACAAGCCCTTCCGCAAATCCGCCCGTATCGTGGGCGACGTGCTGGGCAAATACCACCCCCATGGCGACAGCGCGGTGTATGACGCCATGGTGCGTTTGGCCCAGGATTTTTCCACCCGCTATCTGCTGGTGGAAGGCCAGGGCAATTTCGGCTCGGTGGATGGCGACGGCGCCGCCGCCATGCGTTATACCGAGGCGCGCATGAGCAAGCTTTCCGCCCACCTGATTGGCGAAATCGATAAGGATACGGTCGACTTCTATCCCAACTTTGACGAGACGCTGATGCAGCCCTCCGTGCTGCCCAGCCGTTACCCCAATCTTCTGGTTAACGGCTCCAGCGGCATTGCCGTGGGCATGGCCACCAACATCCCGCCCCACAACCTTAGGGAAGTGGTAAACGGCGTCATCTGCATGATTGACAACCCCGACGCCACGCTGGATGATTTGATGGAACATATCAAAGGCCCCGATTTTCCTACAGGCGGTATCGTACTGGGTCGCAGCGGCATCCGGGAAGCCTATCACACCGGCCATGGCCGCATCATCACCCGGGCAAAAAGCGATGTCGAGCCCATGCCCAACGGCCGCAACCGCATTGTGGTCACAGAGCTCCCCTATATGGTCAACAAGGCCCGGCTGGTGGAGAAAATTGCCGAGCTGGTGCACGAAAAGCGGCTGGAAGGCATATCCGATATACGGGATGAAAGCGACCGCAAGGGCATGCGCATGGTGCTGGAGCTGAAAAAAGACGTGCAGCCCGCCATTGTTTTGAATTACCTGTACAAGCACACGCAAATGCAGGAAACCTTCGGCGTGAACATGCTGGCGCTGGTGAACGGCCGGCCCCAGGTGCTATCCCTTCGGGAGATGCTTTACCACTATATCGGGCATCAGAAAGATGTAGTTACGAGGCGCACCAGGTATGAACTGGACAAGGCGCTGCAAAGGGCCCATATTCTGGAAGGCCTGCTCAAAGCCCTTGATTATATTGATGAGATTGTTCGCATCATCCGCACCTGCAAAGATACATCCATCGCCCGGCAAGCGCTGATGGAAAAATACGACTTTACCGAAAAGCAGGCCCAGGCCATTCTGGACATGCGGCTGGGGCGGCTTACGGGCCTTGAGGGGGAACGGCTGCAGGAGGAATATGAAGAACTGGAAAAGACCATCGCGGAGCTGCAAGCCATTTTAGCGGACGAGGCGCTGCTGTTGACCGTCATCAAGCAGGAGATTTCCGCCATCCGCGACAAGTTCGGCGACGACCGGCGCACGGAGCTGACCGCCATCGAGGGCGAAATCGACGTGGCCGATCTCATCCAGCAGGAGGATATGGTTGTCACCCTCACCCACTTTGGTTACGTCAAGCGCCTGCCCAAGTATACCTACAGGGCGCAGAACCGGGGCGGCAAGGGTGTTATGGCCATGACCACCAGGGAGGAGGATTACGCCGAACAGCTGCGCATTATGAACACCCATGACGACATTATGTTCTTTACCAACCTGGGCCGTGTATATACGCTCAAGTGCTATCAGATTCCGGAGGCCGGCCGTACAGCGCGCGGCACCGCCATTGTGAACCTTCTGCAACTAACCGGCGGGGAGAAAGTAACCACCATGATACCCGTGCCGGAAGAAACGGAAAACCACTTCCTGATGATGGCCACCAGGGACGGTATGATTAAAAAGACGCCTATGGCGGAGTTTGACAACCTGCGCAAAAACGGCCTTATCTCCATTATCCTGAGGGATGGCGATGAACTGGTGGATGTGGAGCTGACCGACGGCGCACGGGAGCTGCTGATTGGCAGCCGCCTGGGCAAGGCCATCCGCTTCAGCGAAAGCCATATCAGGTCTATGGGCCGGGCCAGCATGGGTGTGCGTTCCATGCGCCTGGACGAAGGCGACACCGTGATTTCCATGGCCGTCATCGAGGACAATGCGCAGGTGCTGGGCATCACCGCCAACGGCTACGGCAAGCGCACCGAAGCTTGTGAATACCGGGAGCAGGGCCGCAACGGAAAGGGCATAATTGCCATGAACCTCACCGATAAAACCGGCCCTCTGGCGGCACAGCTGCTGGTACAGCCGGACGAGGACATACTGCTCATAACCGACGACGGCACCATCATCCGCACCAGCGTAAACGATATACGCGTCTGCGGCCGCAATACGCAGGGTGTGCGATTGATGCGCGTCGCGGAGGGCAGCCAGGTGGTGGGCGTCGCCCGCGCCGAGGCCGAGGAGGATGAAGCGGCGGATATCGACCTCGTACAGGAGACAGAGACCGGCGAAGAAGAATGAGGCTGATTTCATGATGGCTGTTCATTTAAAGCAATTGACGCCGGATGACGGACCCGGCATCTACGCCCTTGCACAGGCGATACCCAAGGAGGAAAATGGCTTCCACAACCCCGCCAACGGCTTATCCCCGGAAGAATTCAAAAGCTGGCTGAAGCAGCAAAACAACATATCCCAAGGGATCGATCTTCCGGAAGGCTGGGTCCCCCAAACCATCTATTGGCTCTACGACGGGGATCAGCCCGTGGGCATGTGCAAACTGCGCCCCATCCTCAGCGAGGCGCTTCTTGCGGGGGGCGGTAACATAGGCTACGCCATTGCCCCCTTAGAAAGGGGCAAAGGCCTTGGCAAGGAGCAGCTTCGCCTTTTGTTGCAGGAAGCAAAAAAGCATGGCTTGGCCAAGGTTCTGATTACCGCTCACATCGACAACAAAGCCTCCATCGGCGTGGCCCTGGCCAACGGCGGCATCATTGAAAAGGTATCGGAAAAGGGGCATCATATCTGGATCAATATATGAGCAAATGTCAAAGCCGCCGCCCCCCCTTTTTACGGGAGGGCGGCGGGTTTTTTTGCAGGTCCAACTCACCTTTTCCCTGTATTCCTGATGCTCTGAACCACCGTGTCATACAGCCTGGGGTTCTTGAAATCCTCCCGCAGGATTCTTTGTTCCCTGGCAAGGCAGGAAAGGCCTTCCAGCCAATCCCGATCCCTGTCTTTAACGGCCTGGGCCACGGCTTTTTCATACGCCAGGCGCAGCGCTTCCTTCGGGTAGCATTCCAAAAAAGACAGGATCACGTCTGCACCGGGCCAGTTCATATCCTTCAGCCACCCCAGCATGCCGTTGAGCGCATGCACTGTTCTGGGATAGCCCATGCGCCTTAAGCAAATGGCCGCGTTTTCCCAGTAAGCCTTGCCAATGGGCATTAAAAGCCGGGTCGGATCAAAATCCGGGTCGGAGACAATGGCCTCCATCGCGGCCCTTTGCACTTCCTCCGGCTGACGCCAGCTTAAGCTCCATATCAAATCAGCTTCATTGTTTTCCATGCAGCCACCTCCCCTGGCTCTATTCCGTCGCAAGCCCTCCCAGCGGTTTGATATACCGCCTATCCACCCAGATATACAGAACTATGCAAAGCACAAATGAAACCGCCTCCGCCAGAGGTATGGACCACCAGACGCCCACCAGGCCAAACGCCTTGGACAGAAAGTAGGCCGCCGGCAATAGCACCACCAGCTGCCGGATCATGGAAACGAAAAGGCTCAGCATGCCGTTGCCGATAGCCTGGAAAACCGTAGACAAAATAATGCCTCCCGCCGCCATGAGAAACGCCAGGGAAATGATGCGCAGGGCGGGAATGCCCACATCCAGCATCTCTGGCGAAGCATCAAACAAAGACAGAAGGAAGCCCGGCGCCAGCCAGAACAGAAGCGTGCCCGCCGCCATGATGGCCCCGGCATAGTAAAGGGCCACACGGACGGTCTCGTGGATGCGCTTCGCGTTCCTGGCGCCGAAGTTGTAGCCGACAATGGCCACCAAGCCGCCGGTCAGCCCGAATACAGGCATGAACACAAAGCTTTGAAGGCGGAAATACAGGCCCACTACCGCAAGCGCCACTTCACTCAATGGGCGCAGTATCAAATTCATGAGCATAATCATCATCGATCCGACCGTTTGTATGATGATGCTTGGAAAGCCCACTTTGTAGATTTCCAGAATGGTTTTTCCCTCGGGCCGGAACCCGCGCAAGTGCAGCTTCAACTCTTTGTTCCTTGTCTGGTTGAAAATGAACGACAGCGCCATGGAAACTATCTGGCTGATGACCGTGGCAATGGCCGCCCCGGCTACGCCCATAGCGGGTACAGGGCCCCAGCCGAAAATGAAAATGGGGTCCAGGATAATGTTCAGCACGGCGCCGGTACTCTGCACAATCATGTTGAACACCGTGTTGCCGGTGCTCTGCATGAGCCTGTCGGTAGCAATGGAAACAAACAGGCCAAACGAAAACACGGTGCATATGCGCAGATAGTCGGTTCCCATTTGAAGCGTCGTAGCATCCTTTGTAAAGGCCTGCATGAAGATGCCGCTGAAGAAAAAGCCAAACACGGCAAATACGGCCCAGCCCACAAGCGCCAGAAAAACGCCGTTGGAGGCCGCGCCGTAAGCTTCCTCCCTGCGCTTTTCACCCAGTCGGCGGGATATCAGGCTGTTCATGCCGACGCCTGTGCCAACGGCGATGGCAATCATCAGCATCTGTATGGGGAAAGCCAGCTGCAAAGCGCTCAGCGCCTGCTCCTTTTCCGCTATGCGGGATACATAAACACTGTCCACAATATTATATAACGCTTGAATCGTCATGGACAGCATCACGGGAAAGGAAATTTTCAGGATTAGCCGTGGGATGGGCATGGTGCCCATCCTGGCGGACGTTTTCTGCTGCATGGGGAAATTTGCCTCCGTTTCAAGTATTGCCTGTCCATCATAGCACACTTAAAAATGGTGTGCAAAGGAAGAATTATGATGCACACATTAGAAGAGGATTAAAAAACCCTCCCCCAATCAGGAGAGGGAATTGCTTCACAGTGCCTTATCCAGCTTTTCAATCCCATCCTCCACCCGGCGCAGCGTTTCCGCTTTGCCCAGCAGGTATGCGATTTCAATGGCCCCGCCGGGGGTGTTTGCCTGGCCGCTGATGGCGATACGGAGCGGCCACAATACAGCGCCGTTCTTTTTGCCGCTTTCCGCAATGGCGGCCATCACGGCCTCGTGCAGGCCGGCCTCCGTCCAGTCCGTCACGCCGGCCAAGACCGGCTTCATCATGCGAAGCGCTTCCAGGGATACCGGCACATCCGTCTTCATTTTTTTATGTGTATAGATTTCCAGGTCATATTCAGGCAGCTCCGCCAGGAACCTCACCATCTCCGGAATGCGGTTGAACACCTCGGTGCGCCCCTGCATCAGCTCGGCAAGCCGCCGGTAATCCATGCCCTTGCCCGAGAGCACCTGGTCAAACCATGGGGTGGCCAGCTTTATATACTGCTCAAAATCCATCCTGCGGATGTATTCGCTGTTAAACCAGGTAAGCTTCTCCATGTTGAAGATGGCGGGAGCCTTGTTCAGCCCCTTTAAGTCAAAGACCTCCACCAGCTCGTTAAGGGTGAAAAACTCCCGGTCATCCCCCGGGCTCCAGCCCAGCAGCGCGATGAAGTTGATGATGGCTTCCCTTACATATCCCATGGCAAGCAGGTCTTCAAAGGATGGGTCGCCATAGCGCTTGGACAGCTTGCGGGTAGCATCCTTCATCACCACGGGCAGATGCACATAGGTGGGCTTTTCCCAGCCAAAGGCCTCGTACAGCAGATTGTATTTGGGCGTGGAGGAGAGATACTCCGTGCCCCGCATCACATGGGTAATGCCCATCAAATGGTCGTCGATGACATTGGCGAAATTGTAGGTGGGCAGCCCGTCGGCCTTGATAAGCACGTTGTCGTCCAACGTGTCGCAGGGGGCTTCCACATGGCCGTAAAGCGCATCCTCGAAGGAAGCGGTGCCCGTTGCGGGCACATTCTGACGGATGACGTACGGCTCGCCGGATGCCATGCGCTTTTGCGCCTCCTCCCGGCCAAGGTGCAGGCACTTCTTGTCGTACTTGAAGGTCTCGCCCCTTGCCTGGGCCGCGGCCCGGCGCTCATCAAGCTCTTCCCTGGTGCAGAAGCAGGGGTACGCGGCACCCTTTTCGATCAGCTCCATGGCGTAGGGCAGGTACAGATGCTTGCGCTGGGTCTGTATGTAGGGGCCGTAATTGCCGCCCACGTCCGGCCCTTCGTCGTAAAAAAGGCCCGCCGCGCGCATGGATTTGTAAATCAGCTCTATAGCGCCGGGGACCTCCCGCTCCTGGTCGGTATCCTCAATGCGCAGTATGAATGTGCCCTTGTTTTTCTTCGCGTACAAGTATGTATACAGTGCCGTTCTCAAGCCCCCAAGGTGCAGATACCCTGTCGGGCTGGGCGCAAACCGCGTACGAACCATAGAACCTCCTTTCCCAGGGGACGCTGTCCCCTGGACCCCTGCCAAAGGGATGATATCCCTTTGGCATCCCCTGTTTTTTCGT
>JAEWNM010000236.1 GCA_023392755.1 Bacillota bacterium | reverse complement strand
GTTGAGCCTGGGGCAAAGGATGCGTGCGGAACTGTGCGGCTCCCTTTTGCACAGCCCGGAGCTTTTGTTTCTGGATGAACCCACCATCGGCCTGGACGCGGTGAGCAAGCTGGCCCTGCGCTCCTTTCTGCTCAAGGAAAACAAGGACCATGGCACCACCATACTGCTGACCACCCATGACATGTCGGACATCGCGGCGCTATGCAGCAGGGTGATGGTATTGGGCCGGGGCAGCCTGCTCTACGACGGCGGCCTGCCCGCTCTGTTATCCAGGTACGACACCCAGGGCACCATCAAAGCTTGCTATGCCGACGGCCAGAGCCTTCCTACGCTTCCGCCCTCGGCCACCGTAAGCAGGGAGGAAGACGGCTGCTTCCTCATTCAGTATGACAAGCGGGAAACGCCCACCAACTTGATGCTGTCGCTTTTGCAAAAGGCGGGCATGCTCAGTGAGCTTACCGTTATGGAGCAGCAGCTGGACCATCTAATTGCGGCCATGTACCGGGAGATGGCGCTATGAAAGAAAGGCTCAAGCCCTATCTAACCGCCTTTAGGCTGCGGGCGCTGTTGGAAACGCAGTACCGGGGTGCGGCCCTGGGCGGAATCGTCACCCAGATGGCCTTTGGCCTTGCGTTGATTTTTTTGTACCAGGCACTGTATGCATCCGGCGGTGATACCTCCGAACCCTTTTCCCAAGTGGTCACCTATGTCTGGCTGCAGCAGGCGTTTTTCCGGGCGCTGCTGGGCAGCGATGCCGCCCTGGGCGAAGCCATCATGACAGGCGGCATCGCCTACGAGCTGTGCCGGCCGGTGGACACCTACTTTTATTGGTACCTGCGTACTCTGGCCCAGAAGCTTGTGGGCAGCGCCATGCGGGCCTTGCCCATGTTTCTTTTCGCATTTCTGCTGCCAAAGCCCCTGGGCATCTCCCTGCCGCCGGATGCCGGTGCCTTTTTGCTCTTTTTGCTTTCCCTGGCCATGGGTTTCATGTGCATCAGCGCCATCGCCAGCATACAAAACGCCATCACCATGCGCACGCTGGATGCCAGGGGCATAGGCAACGTGGTACAGATGATCTTTTTCTTTCTCTCCGGCAACATCCTTCCCCTGACGCTGTTTCCCAAAGGCTGGCAGGCTGCCGTACGATACCAGCCCTTCGCCCAGGCGCTGGATATGCCTATCCGCCTGTATATGGGCAGCTATGCCGGCGGGGACATCCTCCGCTCCCTTTTCGTGCAGCTTCTTTGGCTTTTTGTGCTGGTAGCTTTGGGAAGAGTGCTATGGCGCGGGAACCTTCGCCGTGTCACCATACAGGGAGGGTAACAATGGATACTTTGAAATATTATCTGCACGCTTCCCGTATGCTGCTCAAGAGCCACCTGCAATACCCCGGCTCCTTCTTCTGGCACACCGCCGCCATGGCCGTAATGACAGGCGGCGAGCTGTGCGCGGTGCTATTGCTGTTTGATCGCTTCACATCCCTTGGAAAATGGACCGGGGGGGAGATACTGCTTTTCTTCGGCATCATGCACTTTGCCTTTTCCCTGGTGGAGTGGTTCGCAAGGGGTATCACCGCCTTTGACGGCATGGTGAGGTCAGGCGGCTTTGACACGGTGCTGCTGCGGCCCCGCGGCGCACTGACGCAAGTTCTCTGCAGCCAGATGGACCCCCGCCGTCTGGGCGCGACGCTGATCGGGCTGGCCGCCATATGCATGGCCTCCCGTATGACAGGCCTTCATTGGACCCTTGGCAAGGTGCTGTGCCTGCTGGAAGCGCTTGCCGGCACCGGCGCGCTGTTTACCGGACTGTTTCTGGTTGAGGCGGTATTGTGCTTCTTCTCCGTTAAAAGCATTGAGATGGTGAACATATTAACCTATGGCGGGCGTACCTCCTGCCAGTATCCCATTGACATCTACCCCAGGCCCATGCGGTTTCTGTTTCTTTTCGTGGCCCCCTTCGCATTAACCACCCACATGCCCGTTGCATATCTTCTGGAAAAGCCGCTGCTGGGGGAAACGCCTCTGATGGCCTTTGTCTCCCCGCTTTCCGGCTTTGCGGTGCTTGGCATCATGCTGCTGGTATGGCGCATGGGTGTGCGCAAATACAGGTCTACCGGCAGTTGATCGTTCCCTTCCGCACCGGATTGTGATATGCTGTATATCACGAAAACTCTTTGAAGGGCCTATGCCTGCCATCACCGTTTCCGCCATCGTGCTGTGGCTGTCAATTACAGCGACAACGACCGCATACTCCCGAAGGTCCAGGGCTTCGTAACCCCGACCCCGCCTGTGGCGGAAATGGGAGGGGTGGAGGAGGCTGGCGAAACAGGCTCCGGAATCGAGCGCCGACTGTGTCGGATGAAGCGAGATGAAGGAGGCCGGCAAAACAAGCCGTGGAAGCGGTAGCGAACCACGGCGCCCCTTGAGCCGGATGGTAAGTGCGAAGCGTTAGCGAACCACGGCGCCCCTTGAGCCAGATGGGAAGAAAGCCCTGGTCGCGCCCGCAGGCGCGAGTCGCTTCTGGAAACTATCTTACTGCCAGAAGGAGCCTAAGCACTTTCTTCCACACCGGATTGTGATATGCTGTATATCACAAAAAATCTCTGGAGGGCCTATGCCTGCCATCACCGTTTCCGCCATCGTGCTGCGGCTGTCAATTACCGGGACAACGACCGCATGCTCCCGAAGGTCCAGGGCTCCGTAGCCGAAGCGCCGCCTGTGGCGGGTGAAGCGAGGCGGAGGAGGCTGGCGAAACAAGCTGTGGAAGCGTTAGCGAACCACGGCGCCGATTGAGCCAGATGGGAAGAAAGCCCTGGTCGCGCCCGCAGGCGCGAGTCGCTTCTGGAAACTATCTTACTGCCAGAAGGAGCTTAAGCACTTTCTTCCACACCGGATTGTGATATGCTGCATATGACAAAAACTCTCTGGAGGGCCTATGCCTGCCATCACCGTTTCCGCCATCGTGCTGCGCACTGTCAATTACCGGGACAACGACCGCATGCTCACCCTGCTGTCCCCCGCGCTGGGACGGCTTGAGGTGCTGGCCCGGGGCTGCCGCCGGCCCAAATCGCCCCTGATGAGCGCCAGCGAGGTGTTCTGCACGGGCGAGTATGTGCTGTTTGCCCAGCGGGACAGGCATATACTCACCTCCTGTACGCTGCACGACAGCTTTTATCCTTTAAGGCTTGATTACTCCCTTTTATCCTGCGGCGCATACCTGTTGAACCTGTGCGAGGCCGCCGCCCAGCCCGGGGAGGAAAGCGCGCCCCTTTTCTGGCTGCTGCTAAAAACACTTCACCGCCTGGCATATGGGCAGGAGGACCGCCGCGGCCTTGTCAGCGCCTTTTTGCTCCACTATGCAGTGGTACTGGGTTACAAGCCGCGGCTTAACCATTGCGTCCATTGCGGCAGGAAGCTTGAGCAGGATGAGCCTGTGCTGTTCAATTGCGAAGCTGGCGGTCTTTCGTGCGCCATATGCCCCCAAACAAAAAACAGCCTGCCTTTGACGATAAGGCAAGCACTCTGGCTGAAAAGCGTTTTCAATAGCGGCCCGGAGGCGTCCAATGGGCTTAACGGGGGTGACGCGCCCTTTGACAGCCTGCGGTGCTATGTGGAAACGCGGCTGGAAAGGCCCATCAAGGGCGGGCCGGTCTTTGATGGCATTCAATAGCTTTGCATGTAATAAGGTGCCCGGTTCAGCGCATCCTTGTACCCAATCCGCATGGTATAGATGTATTCGACGGCCTTCTCCCCGTTTGGGAGCGATTGCTTTTCCGTGCGCAGCGTATAGCGGCTTCTGTCGGCAAGCACCGGCATGTCCTGGCCCAAAAGCAGGCACAGCGTATGCTGCCGCATCAGCGACAGGGGACGGTAGCCTCTGCTTTCCAGCATGAACACCACACGCCGCCCGGCGGGAACCATCATTTTGAACTCTACGCATTCCCTGCGTATGCGCACCTGCTCCACATACCGCTTGCGGCACCGCATAACGATGCCGGACAGCTCTTCGTACATATCGCTGTTTCGCATCTTCTCCAGCCGCACAGCTTCCAGCTTCATATTGCGCTTATCCTGAAGATATAAAAAAACAGCCGCAGCAAGCCCCACAGATATCAGTACCAGCACGAAGATTTCAAAACCCACGGCTTTCCTCTCCTTCAGCACCGGGGGATGGCATCTTTTAAGAGCGGGCAATCCAAAACAGCTAGGCCTTCAACTCCATATGGCGCTTGATGCAGTCGAAGCTTTCCTGGCTCAATACATGCTCAATGCGGCAGGCATCCTCCGCCGCCGCCTTTTCGCCTACACCCAGGCTTTTCAGGTATTCCGTCAGCAGCCTGTGCCGCTCGTACACCGATTCAGCCACTTGCCGGCCCTGCTCCGTCAGCGTAATAAACCCGCTGTGGTCCATTTCGATGTAGCCGTTTTCACGAAGCCGCCGCATGGCGTTGCTGATACTGGGCTTGCTAAAGCTCATGGCATTGACGATATCAATGGAGCGCACCATTCCCTTTTGCTGGGACAACACTAAAATGGACTCCAAATAATTCTCGCCTGATTCCTGCATTTTCATGCTGCATCCCACCTATTCCAGTCTGGCATCGCCTGAGCTTTTTTTAAGTATACCACAAAGTGGAATGGTTCTCAAGTTACCGGCGCTAAAAATCGGCAAATTCTTCCATGCGCCGCATGTGCCAATATACAGCAGAAGAAAAGCGCCTCCCGCACCATGGAAACGGGAGACACGATACGGCAGGCCGCATTATTCAAAGGTCATAAGGTTATAGGGTACAAAGCCGCGAATCAGCCCCAGGGGCGTATCTACCTGCACATACGCCAAAAGACCGCTTATATCATCCTGCCGGCAGCAAAGGTAAACCAGGGGGGTGCCTTCCGACAGCGTTGTCACAGGGTCCTGGTATATGTCATAATAATCCCATATAGGAGTGGTGCCATTGAGCTTCGCGTTCAAAGATGCGGATGACAGCGGGTCCTTTGCGGGAAGCGTTTTCAGCACCGAATAGGACAATGCGCCGGTATCCGCCCAGCCCATATGAAACACATGCTGGCTGTTCTCATAGGAAATCAGCGCCCACTCATCCATTCTGGCGTAGAAAGTAATCACCTGGTAATGCAGTCCTGCGGCAGCCTTGCCCCCCGCCATGCGGTACGCGCTGAAAGACGGGGCTGTATAGGTAGGCAGCGTGCCGCGTACAGACCCGAATGACATTTTTGTCCCCTCGGGAAAGCTGTAATTGAGCGGATCGTCCTGCGCACAGGCGGCCATGGCAAAAGAAAGCATCAGGATCAGCACCAGGCATAGCACAGCCAGCTTTTTCATGTCGTCATCCCTCTCCTGTCATTTGTAGCTTATATGGCATCCGCTTGCTCCATTACCAGATTATACTTGTGCAGGCTGCATATGTCAAACGAAAAAACCGCCCCAAATAAAGGGGCGGTTTTGATGGGAACAAACCCGATCGTGCCTTAAAACTTCTGCGCGTTCAGCTTTACGGCAGGGCCCATGGTGCTGCTCAGATATACAGAGCGCAGATATGTGCCTTTCGCCGCGGAGGGCTTTGCCTTGTTGATGGCATCCATCAGCGCGGTGAGGTTCTCCGTCAGCTTATCCATGCCGAAGGAAGCCTTGCCGATGGGGCAATGCACGATGGACGTTTTGTCCACCCTGTATTCCACCTTACCGGCTTTGATATCGGAGATGGCCTTGGCCACATCCATTGTCACTGTGCCGGACTTGGGGTTGGGCATCAGGCCCTTGGGGCCCAGCACGCGGCCCAGACGGCCAACGACGCCCATCATGTCAGGGGTGGCAACGCAAACGTCAAACCCGAACCAGTTTTCGTTCTGAATTTTGGCCACCATGTCCTCGGCGCCCACGAAATCAGCGCCGGCGGCTTCCGCTTCCTTGGCCTTGTCGTTCTTGGCGAACACCAGCACGCGAACCACGCGGCCCGTGCCATGAGGCAAAACCACAGCGCCGCGGACCTGCTGGTCGGCGTGCCGGGGGTCAACGCCCAGGCGTACGGATATTTCCACCGTCTCGTCAAACTTGGCCTTGCTGGTTTTCAATACCAGGTCGATGGCGTCGGCGGGGTCATACGCCTTGAGGG
>JAEWNM010000181.1 GCA_023392755.1 Bacillota bacterium | reverse complement strand
ACCCTGCCAGTGGCAGAAATGGGAGGGGTGGAGGAGGCTGGCGAAACAAGCGATGGGAGCGGTAGCGAACCAGCGCGCCGATTGAGCCAGATGGACCACGGCCCTCCGATACCTCCCTGGGTTTTTTAGTGGTCTGAATGGGCAATCGCGCACTTTTGTTTATGCCGTGCATGGCCAGCCAATCTTTGCGGCATGCCGCCGCTCAAAACAGGCTCAGGCACTCGAAGCTGATAATGATTTGATATCAGCCGGGAATAGCGCCGCTTTTGCCCCTGCCGTCCAGCGAAAATTTGGCTACCTCTTCGTTTAAGAGCGAGGATTGGCTGAACATTTCCTCGGAAGCGGCGGCGCTCTCCTCGGAGGCGGCCGCATTGCTTTGAACAACAGCGGAAATTTGGCCAAGGCCTTGCCTGATCTGCTTTATCGCCGCGGCCTGCGCCGCGGAAGCGCTATCAATGTTTTGGATAGCAGTCTTGATCTGGCCGGCTTTGCGTGATACTTCCTCAAGCTCCCCTGCCGTATCCAAGGATATCTGCGAGCCTGCGGCTATGGCGCGGATGGAGGCTTCAATCAGCTCGGTGGTCTGCCTTGCCGCTTCGGAAGATTTTCCGGCAAGGCTGCGCACCTCGCCGGCGACAACGGCAAAGCCGCTTCCGGCGGAGCCTGCCCGCGCGGCCTCCACAGCGGCGTTGAGCGCGAGAAGGTTTGTTTGGAATGCGATATCCTCGATAACCTTGATGATATTGCTGATTTCACTGGATGTTTGGCTGATATCCGACATGGAGGCCAGCATTTTGTGCATGGAATTGTTGCTTTGGCCAATGCCGCGCACCGCCTGTTCCACATATTCGGTTGCGTTTTTCACATTGTCAGCGTTTTCCTTTGCCTGTTCATATACACTTTCTATGGAAGTGGTCAGTTCATCAATGGAGCTGGCCTGCGTCTGCACACCCTGGGACAGCGATTGCGCTCCCTCGGATATACGTTTTGCGCCCCTATTGACCTGGCTGGAGGCGTCGGCGATGGTTGACAGCGTTTGGTTCATTGCGGACGATATGCCAAGCAGCGCACGCTTGATGGCAGCGAACTCTCCGCTGTAATCATGCGCAAGGCTGATGCGCATATCCCCCTCCGCCATGGTGCTCAGAACCGAAGAGATTTCCCGAATATACGAAAGATAGCCGTTCAGACGCTCAGCCGTTCGCTTTGTGGAAGCGCAAAGCTGGCCGATTTCGTCACGGGAGATATATTTTTCATCCACCTTTGCGCTCAGGTCCCCGTCGGCAATGCTGCCCAGCACGCCGGATATATATCTGGTTCTTGAAACCAGCGGGTGTGTGATGGCTATGCTGACAACCGCACCTATCAATATGCCGCACGCAACGATCAAAATCAGCAAGAGGCTGCCCTGCCGCGACATTTCCTCCGATGTTTTGAGGATGCCTGTCCGCCACATATCCGCCAGCGCCAGCGTATTGTCGATGGCGGCGCGATGCTCCGTATAGGCGGCCCTCAGGTTGATCTGCGCCGGTTTCATCTGAAGCACGTTATATGATTTTGCCGCCGGAACAACCTGGTTTTCAAAGACATCAAAAAAGCGAATGGCAGCGTCATACGATTCCTTCAAAAAAACCTGCCTCAGTTCACTGTCCGTCAGGTTCTCATTCCAGTATGCGTTGCGGTCCTGATACGTCTCTTTCAGGGTCTGGTAGGACGCGAACAATTCATCCCTCTTGATGGGGTCGTTCGTCCCAATGTATTCCAGCGCAATGGCATAGGATTCGATTATGTATTCCGGCGGTGGCAGGATGTCCGCCGTCAATTCGTTGGAGAGCATGATTTCATCATACAACCTGCTGCCTATCTTTGTATTCTCAAACTGCGCAATCGACAGCGCCCATACCAATATGATCAGCGCGGCCGCCGTTAAGGAGAATATGAGCATTTTTGCACGGATTTTAATGTTTTTCATAATGAAACGCTCCTTTGTCACAGCCATTGATACGTAATTGACGAATCTGACAGGCTCTGCGCGAAAAAAGGAAACAACAGGCAGGGAAATTTTTGCTGTAATTGTAGCACTAGATGCACAATAATTCAATCACATTTTTTTCACGCAAGTTTCCCGGCCATTTCATGAACATTATTTTTCCCCAAAGGGTATACATCCTACCCCCAAAAACGCTCGTCCTTCAATTGCTCGCATCCAAAACGCAGATATTTCAAAGCATTGGCCCGCTGCTCACCGGATAGGCCGTCATACAGCAGGCGTTCAGCAAAAGCCCAGATGTCCTCCAGTAACCTTCTGAGCACATAATAGCGCAGGGCAAGGGAATCAAGCGCATAGCCTCCCCGCCGATTCGCATATTCCGTATAAAAAGTGTCCCAGCTTTCCTGCCCACAGAACATGAACAGGTCGGCTTCTGCGGGAGCCAGCCGCATGCCTTCCCAGTCGATCAGTATCAAATGGCCGCTGTGCATGACATTGAAACCATGGGCGTCCGTATGGCAGAGGGTTTTTGCTGGCTCGCACCGTTTCAGCGCATGGGCCAGTTCCTCTGCCTCCGTGGCTGCGCGAAGCAGCAGCCTTGCGTGGGGCAATGCGGCTTCACACAAATCAGGCGGGGATAAGGGCAGGCCCCCGGTCAGAAACATTTTCAATTTTTCAAGGAAGGGAAGGGAAAAATCCTCTTCGATGCCGGGAATATGAAAGGGCATCAAAGTGCCCAGTTTGTGCAGCTCCGCCATGATCCGTGCAAGCTCCAGAACTTGCTGATGCGAAAGGGTCTGATCCCCCATCGTTTCACCATTGATGAAATCAAAGAGCACGTATATGCAGCCTGCATCCCGGCAATACCAGCGGCATTCCCGGGTCGGCACAGGGTTTGGCACTCTCCCCGTGAGGGCGGTCTCTTGGCTCAGCCAGGCCAGCACAGGCATATACTCATCAAGCAGCGCCGTCCAATAAGCTGTGCCTGCGTTCTTTTTTTCATAAACCTTTAAAAAATAGCTGCACCCCTTGCACTCCACCTTGTATGCAAGCGCGGACCAACCGCCCTTCATGGGACTGATCCGATGCGGCTCCAGGGCATAGTACTCCCTGAGAATGCTCTTCAGGCGGTCCATATGTTTCTCCAAATGCGGCTTGATAGCCGCCTTACGTCTGCCTTCTTTTCTCCGCCTTTTCCGCGGCCCACTTTTCGTTTTCTGCCATACGGTATTTTACAATCCGCCCAATCAACTCCAGCGGCAGGAGTTTTGTGTAGGGGAACTGTATGGCTCCCTTTGATGTTTTATACTCCGTCAGCTCGCCCAGAAAATGTGCGACGCCGCTGGGGCCGGGGTAAAAGCCCAGGTGGTTTTTGCTGCCGGCAAAGTGCACCAGATTGCCATGATACGTGAACGTGGGCATCTGCCAGCTGATTTTTTCACCGGCTTCAGGCGCCGCCTCCCTGACAGCCTTCCGCATGGCCTGCATGACCGCCTGGATTTCCGAAGGAAACTGTGCGATATAGGCGTCAACGGTATTTGGTGCTTCCCGATTATGATCCATGTCTTTTCTCCTCCATTGCGGCATAGTGCGCAACTGCCCGCGCTTTCTCAATCATTCCATTTCCGCATCAACCTGTAATAGGTGGAGTAGGTGTCAAAGCCGGCCCTTAAGGCCGCCTCCGCCGCGGGCACGCCCATGGAACGGAGATGCTGGGCATACACGATGCGCTTGTGCCGCACATATTCCATGACCGGCCTGCCGGTGGCCTTGGTAAAGACGCGGTTGATTTGGTTCTTGCTCATGTAAAACTGCCGGGACAGCATGTCCAGTGTGATTTTGCCCGCGAAATGGGTGTTGATGTGCGCGATAATCTTTTGGGGCAGCGTCATATCCACAGCGGCAGTTTCCGGCGGCTTGACGAGGCTGTACAGGTTCAGTATCTGCGACAGCAGGGCTATAAGACGCGCGTTGACCGCGGGGCCGGCCAGATCATCCGGATAGTCATAGCAGGCCTTAAGCGCAGTCAGTTCATACAGAACAGAGGCCGCATTCTCATAATAGATGGGTGATGCATGAAAGGGGCGCAACAGCTGCGCCCTGATTTTTTCAGGAATCTGGCCATCGTCAAAATGCAGGGTGAAGCGCTCATACCTGTCCGCAGTCTTCACGCGGCATTCATGGAACGTGCCGGGCGCCATCAGCAGCATGCTGTCGGGCCTGGGATGGAACAGCACACCGTTAACCAGATAATCCACCGTTCCGCTGATAAAATAATACAGCTCGTACAGGGGATGGCAATGCAGCTTGCAGGAAACGGACACATCATACGTTGCGCTGCGGGCGGCGTTGACATGCTCCGGAGGATACTGTTGGGTCATACGGTCTCCGCCCTTGATTTAAGTGTGCTTCCATTCTACCCCGGAATGGTGCGCAATGCAATATTGTCTGTCAAAAACGCAATGTACATCTTGCGCAAAACAAGGTAGAATCTGTTTATATAAAGGAGGAGAATACAATATGATGATAGGCGCGCAGAGCTATACGGTCAGGGCATACACCCAAACGGAGCGGGATTTTCGCATTGCCATGGAACGTATCGCCCTGATAGGCTATACATCCGTCCAGCTTTCCGGAATTGGCTCCATCGATCCTAAAACGGTCAGAAGCATCTGCGACGACAACGGTCTTGCCATTGTTTTGACACACACCAACCCTGAAAGAATATTGGCCGATACGGATGCTGTGATACGGGAGCACGACGTGTTGGGCTGCGGGTATATCGGCATCGGCTCCATGCCGGAGCGCTACCGCAGCGCGGATTGGATCGACCGGTTTGCATGCGATTTTTATGAACCGGCCCAAAGAATGCGCGAAGCCGGAAAGCTTTTGATGTATCACAACCACAACTTTGAGTGGGAACGCCTTCCCGGCGGAAAAACCATGATGGATACGATGCTTGACAGTATGCCCGCCAACATCATGGGCATCACACTGGACACCTATTGGGTGCAGGCGGCGGGGGCGGATGTGTGCGCATGGATTGAAAAGCTTGCCGGCCGCATCCCCTGCGTTCACCTGAAGGATATGGCGGTAAAGGGGTTTACGCAGCGGATGGCCGCCGTGGGCGAAGGAAACATCGATTTTGAAAGAATACTGAGGCAGCTTGCGCGGCAGGGAACAACAAAGCACATCCTGGTAGAGCAGGATGACTGCTATGGCGACAGCCCCTTTGCTTGCCTGAAACGCAGTTATGACTATTTGAAAGGGCTTGGTTATTGCTAATGAAAAAGATGAAGCTTGGGATTATCGGCGCCGGCAATATTGGATCAGCCCATTGCGAACGCATCCTTCAAGGGGAAACGCCTGAAATTGCGCTTGCCGCCGTGGCGGACAGGAACGGAGCCCGCCGGGACTGGGCAAGGGCGAACCTGCCCGAGGACGTGGCTGTCTTTAGCGAGGGCAGCGAGCTTATACAAAGCGGCACCTGCGACGCGGTGGTGGTAGCCACACCCCATTACCAGCATCCACAATTGGCCATACAGGCCTTTCAAAGCGGCCTGCATGTGCTGTGCGAAAAGCCCGCGGGCGTGTATACCCTTGATGTGCGTGAAATGATAAAGGAAGCTGACAAACACAGGGAACTGGTCTTTGGCATGATGTTCAACCAGCGCACCAACTGTCTGTACCGCAAAATGCATGAGTTGATACAAAACGGGGAAATCGGAAAAATCAAGCGCGTATCCTGGCTGATTACCGACTGGTACAGAACGCAGCACTATTACGATTCCGGAGCCTGGCGCGCTACCTGGGAAGGCGAGGGCGGCGGCGTACTGCTGAACCAGTGCCCCCATCAGCTTGATTTGCTACAGTGGCTGTGCGGCATGCCCAAGACGGTAACGGCATTTTTGCACGAGGGGAAATGGCATGACATTGAGGTGGAAGACGACGTGACCGCGTATCTGGAATACCCGGGCGGCGCCACGGGCGTGTTTGTCACCACCACCGCCGATGCGCCGGGCACCAACCGGCTGGAGATTACAGGCACACGCGGCAAGCTGGTTTGCGAGGATAACGACCTTTCCTTTTATCAATTGGAGGTGGATGAGCGGGAATGGTGTGTTGCAGCCAGGGACGGCTTTGCAAAGCCCCCCTGCCGCCGCATTCCGTTGGATCTGGATGGCGAAAACCCCCAGCATGCAGGCGTTTTAAATGCCTTTGCTTCTTCCGTTTTGCACGGCACGCGGCTGATTGCCGACGGCCGGGAGGGCATTAACGGTTTGATGCTTTCCAATGCCATGCACCTGTCGGGTTGGTTGAACAAAACCGTTACCCTGCCCTTTGACGAGGCGCTTTTCTTAGACGAGCTGAACAAGCGCAGAGCCGCATCGCGCCACAAGACGGGCGAGAGCGTGTATGCCGATGTCAAGGGCACTTACGGCGCATGACGCACACCGGTTCCCGCCTGACGCAATCATTTGTCAAATGCTACTCTGAATAAAAAGCGAAACCGCGCCGCATGGAATCAAATCTCCTTCCGCCGGAAAAACTGCATGCATCACGGAAAGGAGCGGATAGAGATGCAAAACAATACAAGCGGCGCGGGTTTGGGCAGCGATATGCCCATTGGCCTTGGAATGCTGCTGATGGAGGATCAGGCGGCCTTCAGCCGCTTTGGCGCCATGTCCCAGGAGGAAAAAAAGCGTATTTTGAAGTACGTGGAAAGCGGTACGGACGGGGAAGACGCCAGGCGGCGTATAGAACACACCGTCAAAAGCCTTCACGACGGCGTGCCTGGCTTCTACCTTCAATAAGCCGCCGCAATGGAGGCCGCGCCATGGATCGCATTAAACTGATCGCATACAAGCTTACGTTTTTTTCAGTGGCGCTCTACATTGTCTACAAAATCAGCATGAAGAAAACGCAGCATGATTGAGCAAAATAAGCTATCCCTTGACACTGCCTGAAGCAAGCCCCGCCACAAAATACCGCTGGAAGGTGATGAAAACGATCACCACGGGGATCAGCGTCAGCACGGACATGGCAAACACATAGCCCCATTGCGTAAATTGGTGCTGCCCGAAAAAGCCTGCGATAGCGATGGGAAGCGTTCGCAGGCTGTTGTCATTGATAACGGTGTTAGCCCAGGGGTATTCCTCCCACGCCGTCAGAAAATTAAATATGGAAACAGAGGCAATTGCCGGACTGGCCAGGGGCAAAGCGATTTTCCCAAACACTATCATCACACTGGCGCCGTCGATATAGGTGGCCTCTGTAATTTCGTTGGGTATATTCTCCATAAACCCTTTGATCATGAAGGTGGAGAAAGGGATTACCCATGCCACATAAAATGGAATCAGCCCCCACAGCTTGTTCACCAGGTCAAGTTTCACCGCCAGCTCGAACTGCGGCACGATCATAGTGGTGCCGGGGATGATCATGGTGAGAATAATGAAGCCGAATAAAAGCCGCTTTCCCCGGAAATGGAACTTGCCCATCACAAAGGCCATGGCGGCGGACACGAAGGCTGCAATGGCCACCGAGGAAACAGAAACGATAACGCTGTTGAAAAAGTTCAGATAGAATTTGCTCTGGGTAATAATGTACTGGTAATTTTCCACCGTCAGCGCCTCCCACCTGGGAAAGAAGCGGGGCGGATACTCGTACAGCGCGCCGTTGGGGCGCAGAGAGGTGGATACCATGTAAATCATGGGCAGTGTGGAAACCGCCACGCCCAGCAGTAAAAGGATGTATCTGAGCAAAGCGGCACGGGCTTTACGTGCGCTGTTTCTTTTCATGCGATAGCCCTCCCTGCGCGTCTTTGGATTTCATCGCCCTGAACTGAAAGATTGCGAGTATCCCTAAAGACAGCGCCATGATAAAGCTCAGCGCGGCGGTATACCCAAATTTACCCGTGCTGAACGCCTTGTAGTACATCCATGTAAGCAGCGTATCCGTCAGGTGGGCGGGCTTGCCGCCTGTAATCATGCGGATGGATGTGAACACGTTGAACCCGCCGATGGTGAGCATGATAAGTGCGAAGAGAATGGTCCCCCTGATGGAGGGCAGCGTTACCCGGAGAAATTTGTGCCATGCACTGCAGCCGTCAATATCCGCCGCTTCATACAAATCTGTGGGGACCTGCTGCAATGCGGCCAGAAAAACCACCATGTTCCAGCCGACACCCTTCCATATGCCCAGGATCATGGCGACGGTCAGGCCGGACCAGCGGCTGTCGAGCCAGCGGATATTGGCGTGCGTCACATGCAGTACCCGTGTAAGAAAATAGTTTAACAGCCCTTCTGTATTGAAAACGTATCGGAATACCAGCGAGGCGATAACCCAGGAGGTAATGACGGGAAGGTACTGAATGACCCGGAATGTGATTTTAAGCCTGGAGATGCCATGGATGAGCACTGCGGTTAAAAGGCCGATAGCCATCTGTCCGGGAACGGTCACCAGTGTATACACCAATGTATTGGTAAAGGTAATCCAAAAGTACCCATCACCCAGCACATCGCGATAATTGCTCAGGCCTATGAAGGGCTGATGCAATATGGAACCGAAATTCCAGTCAAAAAAACTCATTAAAAACAGCCGCAGGATGGGATACACCGTGAAAAGGCAGAAGATGCAAAGGCCGGGGAGAAGCAGCATCATCAATTGAAAACGGTTGAGCCTTGATTTTGTCTCCACATCAACACCCCGCAAAACCGAAAATCGCGAAAGAGACTTAAAAGGGAAGGGGTACAAGCGGCATCATGGCATGCAGGCACTATGCCGCTGAAGGGAAGGGGCTTTTGAAACCATTCCCCTTCCCGTGAGCTTTGCACCTTTCACAAAGCTGTTGACCGGCCTGTACGGCAGCGATATAATGAATCGGATGGCTATTCCTTAAGGAGCGCATCCACCTTCGCGGCCAGATCATCCATGGCTTCCTGCGCCGTCTTTTCACCGTTCATCACGGCGGTGACGGCAATATTCAGCTCATTGTCAATCTCAGACCAGGCCGCCACGGTGGGGCGGGCTTTGGCCGTCTTGATAGCTTCCAGGAAGGGTGCAAAGGGAGCGCTTTTCACAGTGTCGCTTTCCATGGCTGCCTTGTTTACGGGAATCTGCCCGCACTTGGCCATTTCAATCTGGGCGAAGTCGGCAGTCATGAATTGCATAAATTTCCAGGCCGCTTCCTTGTTGGCCGTGGTGAACATGGCGATATCCTCACCACCCAGTACGGATGCTGAACCACCTTCCCCCGCGGGGATGGGTGCCGTGCCGTAAGCTACATCGGGATACGCGCCTTCCAGCTCGGCGGTCTTCCAGGGCCCTTCCAGCATCATGGCATACCGGCCTGTGCCGAAACCGTCGGTCATGGGGATATCGCCGCTGTTAAAGCCTGTTAAGGCGCCTGCTTTTGCAAGGTCCGCAAAGGTCTCAATCGCCTTCACGGTGGCGGGACTGTTAATATAGCCGGTTGCCGCCGTTTGATCCTCGCTCAAAAGAGCGCCGCCAAAGCTCCAGATGAAGGGGCACAGGTTCCAGCCTGAGAGGGCAGGTTCATTCCAGCCCCATACCTGCTGTCCGTTTTCACCGGTGCCCGCGATTTTCCCTACGGCTTCGGCCCATTCATCCATGGTGGCAGGAACGGAAACACCTGCCGCCTCCAGCATTTTGACATTGTAGAACAGGATTTTGGTGTTGGTGTTCAGTGCCAGGCCATAGGCCGCGCCGCCGATCTTTGCGGTGCTCATGGCGCTATCCAGGAGGGAGGCCGCCATATCGGCAAAGTTTCCCATCTCCTGATCCAGCGCTACAAGAATGCCCATCTTTTGAAACTCGGGCAGCCAGGCGATGTCGCAGCGGGCGACGTCCGGCAAGCTTCCCGTATTGGCGCTGACCAGCACCTTGTCATGCAATTCCGACCACTCGTGGGAAACGGCGTTGACCTTGATCCCGGGGTTTTCGCTTTCGAATTTGGGAATGAGAACGTTCATCAGCGTCTCGTTCTCAGCCGACTGCGCACTGTAGTGGTGCCAGAAATTGATGGTCACCGGGGTCTCTGACGATTGTCCCAGGGCTGCTGCCGCCGGCAAGCAAAGCACAGCCACCAGGATGACCGTCAGAATTTTTTTCAGGCTACACATGACTTTCCCCTCCTGTTTGTCGTATGATCTTAACGGAATGAGGCGGAACCGTGATGAATGCGGTTCCCGACTCCCCCGCAAAGTCCAGGATTTCATCGGCGATAAGGTCGGTGGTACAGCCCGCGCAGGGCAAAGATACTGCCTGCGGCTCTATGCCGCGGTTAAAGAGGACATACACCCTTTCATCCGGCACATGGCGCATAAAACCGAAAAGATGCCTTTCCGTATCGCATACATACGTGCTGTAGCCGCCTTTCCGGAGCGCCGGGCTATGTTTGCGAAGCCTGATCAGCTTTTGGTGCCATTGAAAAAGCGCAAGGTTCTGTTTGTGTTCATCCCACACCATGCCGCCCCGGCAGGCGGGGTCGTTTTCCCCTGCCATACCTACCTCGTCGCCATAATAAACAGCGGGGCTGCCAAGGAAGGCCATCTGAAAGGCAATAGCCAGTTTCATTTTTTCGGTATCGCCCCCGGCTTCTGTAAGAAACCTTGCGGTATCATGGCTGCCCAGGCAATTGTACATGCCATGATTCACATGGTCGGGATATTTCATCAGCATGTGCTGGATGCGCTCGTCCAGCTCCGCTTCGCCGATGCGTCCATGGGCGAAGTAATCCACCGCGGCATCCCGGAAAAGATAGTTCATGGCGCTGTCCAGTTGATCGCCGGAGCTTACGAGCTTTGCCGCATCGCCCCAGGTTTCCCCAAGCAGCAGCACGTCGGGATAAGCGGCCTTGATATGGGTGCGCACAGCCTGCCATGTGGTGAAATCCACCTCATCCGCCACATCAAGGCGCCAGCCGTCAATCCCCGCTTCCCTGATCCAGTAGAGCATTACATCCAGCACCATTTCCCGCACCTTGGGGTGGCCTGTACGCAGCTTCGGCATATAGGGATAATCCCCCACGCACTCATAGTTCAGGGGGTCCATGGTCAGGGGGAACCCTTTTAAGTAGAACCACTCCTTATAGGGGGATGCGCCGCCGTTTTGAATCAAGTCTTCAAAGGGAGGAAAGTGAACGCCCACATGGTTGAACACGGCGTCCAGCACCACGCGGATACCGCGCCGGTGGGCATCTGATACCAATGAGGCAAGCTCCTCCTTGGTGCCAAAACCGGGATCGATGCAGTAATAGTCCGTCGTGGCATACTTGTGGTTGAAGTCTCCCTGAAAAACAGGGTTCAGGTACAGGCATTCCACGCCAAGCGCCTCAAGATAATCAAGCTTTGAGGCAATGCCCGCGATATCGCCGCCAAGGTAGCGATCACGGGTGGGAATGCTTTCCCAGGGGGCATAGGTATGATGCGTCTTGTCCGGGTTGCCCACGGCAAAGCGTTCGGGGAAAATTTGATAATATACGATGCCTTTGCACCAATCGGGAGTCTGCGCAATATCATGGTCATTGGCATACAGAAATTCGAAGAACCCACGATCGGGCGGCTGCGCGGTAAATCCGTACTCGCTGAAATATACGATTTCGCCGCTTGTATCCCGCAACCGAAAAAAGTATCTGATGTAGTGCGCGGCTTCGGGAAAAGTTACGCAAACCCGGTAATCATCGTGGATATCGTCCCGGTATGCACGGTGAAGCGGCGCTTCCCTGCGGGCATCGGGATAAGGGTCGCTGCGCTTCCAGTAGCAAAGGCGGCATTCCATTAAATCATCCCTTGCGGCAATCAGCCGGAAGGAAACCACATTTCGCGCAAGGGGAAGTACAAAAAACCGGGTAGTCTGATGAAAAACGGCTTGTCGGTTCATGCGCTGTTACACCCGTTTCGTAGATTCCCGCAGTATAAGGGCGGCGGACAGCAAAATCTGCTGGTTCGGGGTATGTTTGCCAATCCGCCGGAAAAGGAGGGCCGCCGCCTGCTCCCCCAGCAAAGCGGTGTCGATATCCACAGCCGTAAGTGGCGGATCGGTATATTCGGCCAAAGGATAATTGTCAAAGGCCGCGATGCCAATATCCCTGGGAACGCAAAGACGCATTTCCTTTGCGGCTTTTATCAAGCCATATGCAGTTATGTTGTCATTGCACAGGAAAGCGTCCGGCCTGTCGCCGGATTCCATCAGCCTTCCGGACAACGCTTCACTTTCCTCGGCGGACCCGTCCGTCTGTATCACCCAGCTTTTCGAAATTCCCCTGGCTTCCAAAGCTCGGCGGTAACCCTTGATACGGTTTTTGACAAACCGCTGGCTTTCACTTCCCCCAAGATATCCGATTTTTTGATACCCCATATCCAACAGGTGAGCAACAGCCGCCTCACCGCCCTGGGTATTGTTCACATCCACCCAGCTTGCACCCGGCAGCGAATGGTTTGGTTCTCCAAGGATTACAAACGGAAAATCAAGCTGCGCCATTCTGGCAATCAGCTTCGGCGTTAACATGGATGGGGGAAGAATCAGCCCATCCACTTTTCTCTCCAGCATCAGCTTTTCAATGGGGGAAGATTTCCGCTTCTCCTCCAGGTTATTGGAAATAATGACGTTAAACCCGTTTGCCTGCGCCACCTTCTCAATGGCCAGCATGCTGCGGCTAAAAAACATATTGGCAAAGGCCTGATTGTCGTGGGCATCGACAGCCAGCCCGATGGCACCGCTGGACCCATTGGCAAGGCTGCGGGCCACGCTGTTGGGATGGTAATCCATCTCTTCCATGGCGGCAAATATCTTCTCCCGCGTTTCATCGGATATGGCAGCCTTTCCGTTGAGCACCCGGGACACCGTGGAGGGATTGACACCCACTTTTTTGGCAATATCATGAATCGTGACAGCCATAACAACACTCCAAATGCAAACGATTGCTTTAGCAAAATCAATTCATATCAAGCTTTTTCGGACAAGCATCCATGAATAATTTTTAATAATCATGCAACCGGTTGCGTTGATGACATCATTATATACCCTCTTCTGGGCTTTGTCAATTCGCCAATGAAATTTCTATTGACTTTTAGCAATGTCAAAGCAGGGCGGCCGGCGGCAGAAACAGGTCTACTGCCTAACAGCGGCGGCAAGCTGTGCCAGCACATCCTCCGCCAAAGCTGTCAGTTCTTCATCTTCCCCTGTTTCCAGCACCTGACGCATATCGCTTCCGGCGTTTTCATAATCCTCCAGGCGCAGGTAGCACACACCACGGTTATAGTAGCAATGCTGGGGCTGGAAGCCTTCTTCGATGGAGGCGGAAAAATCCGCTATGGCATCCTGGTTGCGCTCCAGAACCATAGCACACACGCCACGGTAATAGAAGCTGCCCTGCGGCCTTTCCTCCGCCTCCATGGAACGGCCAAGATACTCCCACGCCTTATCGTAATCCTTCAGGGCCATAGCCGCCAGACCCATTTGCTGGTAAATGAGACCATTTTCCAATGCGCCATCCCGCATTTCGACGGCTTTTCCGCCGTCACGGATCACCGCCTCGAAATTGCCCAGCATGTATTGGCAAATCGCCGCCTGCTCATAGCAAAGCGACGGGTCAGCATATTTTAATTCAATAGCCGCATAAAAATCCGCCGCAGCTTCCCCGTACAGGGCCTTGTGCATAAACAGCGCCGCCCGCATCACATGGACGGAGCCGTCCGTATCCTCTTTGATGGACAGGTAGGCATCGTAGTCCCGCATGGCATCATCGTACTCCTCCGCCTGGACGCGCAGCCGGGCACGGTTGAGATAATAGCCCGCGTAAGGGGAAACATCCTGCCCGGACAGTAACCGATCATAGATCAGCAATGCGTTTTCCCGCTTGCCCAGCGCCTCATACACCTCTCCCAGCAGGCCGCGGGCCTGTACATCCTCCGGTGCCAGGGAAACGTACCTCTCCAGGTCCCATAGCGCCGTTTGGTATTCCTTGCGCTCCAGGCGTATCTGCGCCTGGAGGTAGTAGGCCGAAGGCACGGTATCATCCAGCATCAGAACCCTGGCGAAGCACCCCAGCGCCTCATCATAGTTGTTCGTCAGTGCCAGCAGCGCGCCCTTTTTCATCCACAAATCCGCCAATACGCCGGCATTTTCCTGATCCGCAAATTCAAGGCACTGGCTGATCTCCAACAATGCCTGGACATAGTCGCCCCTGGCAATGCTGGCTGAAGCCCGGCGGTAAAAATCAGCATATTTCCTTTGATTGTTCAGGGCGGCGTTCAGCAATTCCGTGATGCGCCCCAGCCGGTCCATATGGATGTATTCCGTATTTTCTTCTATATAGCCGGCGGCCGTACCTGCGATGCTGCCAGCTTCAAAGGTGCCGCTCTTTAGCATGATGTTCGTGGCCTGTGTCAGCAGTATTGTTGAGACCAGCAAAAAAGCAAGGAACACGGCCATCGCCCGCTTCCATATACTTCTTCCGGAACGGCCGGCCGTGTTCCTTTTCTGTTGCATGCTTACACCTCAGTCATCCTTCATGGCTTCAGGCGGCCAACGCCTCCTGTTCCCCCATGTAGGTCAGCATTACTTCAAACAGCGCCAGCAGCAGGCTGGCTTTGGATTCCTGCGCGGCTTGCGGATCCATGCCGGCCACCAGCCGCGCGACATCGGTCATGGCATTGCCCAGGGCCGCCCATCCCTGCGCGTCAGCTTCCAAGTATGCAAGCCCTTCTCTGATGGCGGAAACAATTTCGGGATACCGCTCTGCCCATATTGCTTCAATCTGCGCAAAGGACTTCAAAGCGGCTGCCTTATCCGCCGAAGCGAAGAGAGCTTGCAGATCGTTAAGCAAGACATCCAGGTCCTCTGTCCGCACATTCATCAGCATCGGGAGCACCCGCAGCAGAGGCATGTCCTGGGAAACCGCACCTGTGAATGTTTCGTCAAAAGCCTGCGCAAATCCTTCCAAGCCCCCGCCAAGAGCACTGCCGACAGCAAGAACACCCCGGTCTTTCAGCCCTTGGAACAGCCGGTTAAGGGGCTGCTCGCCTTCCCCGTCCAACAGGCTCAGCACTTCGACACGCCCCTGATCATCCAGCCCGAAGGCGATCAAAATGGTGGCTTTCTCCCCGGCCTGGCCGCCGGAGGTGACAGCGAAGGGCAGGTTAAGAATGAATACCGTCTTGTAGCTGCTCTTCAGCGGCCTTGTCGTAAAGGCCTGGAATTTATCTTCCGGGCTGACGTAGGTATTGATGTAGTGGATAGTACCCTTTCCGGAACGCATCCGGACGCCTTCCGGCACCCTGACGCGCAGCGAGGCTTCCTTGCTGCCGATGGAACCGTAAGCGTTGATGCTCAGCCTCCAGGCGGACAGATGCCCACCGCGGATGCTGCCATCCGCTGCAAGGGAAACGTTTGTGCCGGAGAGGCGCTCAATGGTAAGCATACCGGCGATGCTGCCAAGATACATCCGACTGCCTTTGATGTTCAAGGTATCGACGTTCAAAAGGAGCGGCTGTGTCAGAGTGCCTATCGATCTGGTGGCACGCAGAAGGAGAGACCCGGCCATAATGTGGACATGATCCGCGCCGCTTCCCGCCATGCCGGCGAGCCTGCCGTTCACGGAGAGCTCGGCCGCAGCTTTCGCCTCGATGGCGTCCACCACCGTATTGCCGTCCAGGCGGAGGTAGACATTCTCGCCCATGGCGTGGATGGTCTCCGTCCTGACGCGGATGGGATTGGCCTTGCTGCCCACATCGGAGCCAAGGCTGTTAAGTGCCGTGCTGTTCGCGGTAATGGACGTACGGCCCGCCATTTGGATGGCGCCCAGGCTGGCAATCCATACGCTGCCGGTAGTCGCCAGACTGCTGGCCAGCATCAGGTCTCCGGCACCGGCAAGGATCACGTGGCCCGCCGGGCCGTTTTGGATCGTGATGGCACCATCCGCCTTAAGGAGCAGCGGGCTGCCCGGCCGGCCAATGCTTGACCCGGCGATGAGTGTCAGGCTTCCGCCGGCGCTGACTGTTCTGCCCGCTTGTTCCGCGGCTTCCCGGGCCAGCAGTGCGGCCTGCTCGGTAATGAGTGCTGCTGCATGGCGGCTGTCCGCCACCATATGCGCCGCTGCCGCCTCAAGCTGCGATGCCTCATGGAAAACACGGCACGTTTCCACAT
>JAEWNM010000119.1 GCA_023392755.1 Bacillota bacterium | reverse complement strand
AACATGGGGCAGACGCTCTACCGCCTGGCGGGAGACAAGGAGGCTGCCAGGCCGTACTTTGAAAAGGCGCTGAAGGAAAAGCCCGCCCAAATCGACACCCTGTATTTTCTGGCCCAGTACGACATAGAGTCCGGCGACAGGGAAGGGGCAATCGAAAAGCTGGAAAAAGCACTGGAAGGGCGCTTTTCACCCTTGAACCATGCCACCAGAGAAAAGATTCAGGAAGCACTTGACAACCTGAAATCATAAAGCGCGGAGAGAACAGCATGCAGTTGAAAAATATCAAAGCCGTAATCTTTGACCTGGACGGCGTTATTGTCTCCACCGACGACTGTCATTATGAAGCATGGCAGCAGATGGCTGATAAACAGGGGATATATTTTGACCGGGAGATTAACCAGCGGCTGCGGGGCGTAAGCCGCATGGAAAGCCTGGAAATTGTATTGGAGCGGGCGATTCGCGCATATACCGAAGATGAAAAAGCCGCTATGGCTGATGAAAAGAATGAAACTTACAAGCGGCTGGTGGAAAAGCTGTCCCCGGGAGCCATGCTTCCCGGCGCTTTGGAAACGCTTGAAGCGTTGCGCAAAAAAGGTGTTTTGATTGCCATCGGCTCTTCCAGCAAAAACACGCCCATCATTTTGAGGCAAATCGGCCTGGAAGGGTATTTTGATGCCGTGGCTGACGGAAACGGCATCAAAAACAGCAAGCCTGACCCGGAGGTGTTTCTTCTGGCCGCAAAAATGATGAGCATGCCACCTGAAAGCTGCCTGGTGGTGGAGGATGCCGATGCCGGGGTGGAAGCCGCCCTGAACGGGAATATGAGGGTGCTTGGCGTTGGCGCCGCCTCGTTGAATCCGAAGGCTACAATCACGGCAGGCTCCCTGAAGGATGTTAATCTTGCCGACCTGATCGCTTAGACCGGGACGCATTGGATATGCTGTAGTATGGAGACCAGTTGGGAGGAATGTGCATGCTGGACCGGCAGATAGCTCAGGACGCAATAACGGAGGCCATGAAGACCGGCGGTGATTTTGCCGAAATTTTTTTGGAGGACAGGCGCAACAACGTGCTGCAGATGCGCGGCGGGAAGATCGATACGGTTTTGAGCGGTAGGCGCCATGGCGCCGGCATCCGCGTTTTTCAAAACCTTAGCGCCGTGTACGTGTACACCAACGACACATCCAGGGAAGGGCTTCTGGCCTGTGCCAGGCGCGCCGCCGCGGCGGTGAAGGCGGGGCAGGCGGCGCATGGTCCGGCGCCGCTGCTGTTCCGGGAGACGCCCTCCATCCACCCCATCGCCTACCCGCCCACTGCGGTGAAGGCCGCAAGCAAAGCGGAAAAGCTGAGGGCGGCCCAAGCCACGGCTTCCGCCTACCCGGATGTAAAGCAGGTGATATTGGGGTACAACGACTCGGAGCAAAATGTGTGGATCGCCAACAGCGAAGGTCTTTTCACAAGCGATACGCGGGTTTATTCCCGCATGACCTGCTCCGCGGTAGCTTCGGACGGCACGGAAAATCAAACGGGAACGTGCAATCCGGGGGCTATGACGGGCTTCGAGCTGTTTGACCACCGGGTGGACCCTGAAAAGGTGGGCAGGGAGGCGGCGGAGATAGCCGTCACCATGCTTCATGCACCGGTATGCCCGGCCGGCGTGATGCCGGTAGTCATCGACAACGGTTTTGGCGGCGTTATTTTCCACGAGGCCTGCGGCCACAGCCTGGAGGCTACGGCGGTGGCTTTTGGCGCCAGCGAGTTTGCCGGCAAGCTGAATCAAAAGATAGCCGCCGATTGCGTTACTGCCATTGATGACGGCACTATGCCGAATGAATGGGGCAGCCTGAACATTGATGACGAGGGTATGCCCACTACGCGCCTTATCCTTATTGAGAACGGTGTGCTGAAGAACTATATGATCGACAAGCTGAACGGGCGGCGCATGAACATGCCCCCAACAGGGAGCGGCCGCAGGGAAAGCTATGCTTACGCGCCCACATCCCGCATGCGCAACACCTACATAGCCGCCGGGCAGGATGACGAGCGGGAAATGATCGCTACCATGGGTGACGGGCTGTATGCAAGGCGTATGGGCGGCGGCTCGGTGGACCCCGCCACAGGGGAGTTCAACTTCAGCGTAATGGAAGGCTATTTGGTGAAGGACGGAAAAATCGCATCCCCGGTGCGCGGAGCATCCCTCATCGGCCGGGGTTCCGAGGTGCTTCAGCGCATTGACAAGGTGGGGAAGGATATGCAGATGTCCCAGGGCATGTGCGGCAGCCTGAGCGGCAGCGTACCCACCAATGTAGGCCAGCCCATGATCCGTGTAAGCCACCTCACTGTAGGCGGAAGATAATGCATCGCTTCCGGCTGTTAGGGCGAGACTGCCATTGGTATAGGAGGTAGAATGCCATGATAATGGATACTTTTTTGCGGAAGCTGATGGATGCCGCACGGGACGCAGGCATTGAAGCTGCCGAGGCCTATATCGCCTCCGGCGACAGCTTCAAGGCCGTTGCCGTCCAGCAGGAAATTGTGCAATATGCCGTAAACACCACGTGCGGCTTGTCCCTGCGGGGCCTGTACAGAGGGAAGATGGGCTACGCATCCACCGAGGTGATGGATGAGGAAGCCGTCGGCCAGCTGGTAACGGGCGTGGTGGAAAGCGCATCCCTGTCGGAGGATGAGGACATGCAGTTCATCTACGCCGGAGATGCGGCGTATCCCAGTGTGGATACATTCTACGATGCTTTGGAAAGCGTTTTGCCCGAAGAAAAACTGGAATTTGCCTTGAACATGGAAAAAGCCGCAATACAGATTGACCCACGTGTCCGGCAGGTGAAATACAACACGGTTCTGTCAGGCAGCGGGCAGGTGCGAATCAAGAATTCGTACGGCCTGGATATCGCATACAAGGGCAATTACTGCGGCGCTTACCTCCAGGCGATTGCCAGGGAAGGCGATAAGGCCAGCACGGCTGTCGACATCGAACTGAGCCATGACTTTTCCAAGCTTCAATATCAAAAGCTGGCGGAAACGGCGGTGAAAAAGGCTGTGTTCGGCCTTGCGGGCAAGCCCGTGAAGAGCGGAACCTACCGCGTGATACTGGAGAACGGCGCAATGGCCGACCTTTTGGAAACCTTCGCCGGCATATTCTCCGCTGAAAACACGCAGCATGACCTGTCGCTGTTAAAAGGCCGGGTTGGTGAAACCGTCGCGGCGGATTGTGTGGTGCTGATGGACGATCCGCTTATGCCCTATGGGGAAGGAAGCCGCCCCTTCGACGCGGAGGGCGTGGCCACAAAGACCAAGGCCGTTATTGACAACGGTGTTCTCAAAACGCTTTTGCATAACCTGAAAACCGCGCAGAAGGATGGTGTGCAAACTACGGGCAATGCCAGCAAGGCAAGCTACAGCGCGCCGGTCAGGGTATCGCCCACCAACTTTTTTTTGAAGCCCGGAACGGATGACCTGGAAACATTGATGGGCAAGATGGGCAACGGGCTGGTGATAACTGAGCTCAACGGCCTTCACAGCGGCGCAAACGGCATCAGCGGCGACTTCTCGCTGCTGGCAAAAGGATTTTCTGTAAAAGAAGGGAAAAAAGGAGAGCCCGTCGAACAAATTACTATTGCGGGCAATTTTTATCAATTGTTGAAAAACTTGCGCGCCATAGGCAGCGACCTGAAGTTTCCCGGCGGAAACATGGGCAGTCCTTCCGTTTACGCGGGTGAAATGGCTATAGCGGGGTCGTAACGCCTTTGCAATAACAGACGATTCTTGCATTTTGGCGAATATCCTTACACAAGTTCCGCAAGGAGGAGATACGATGACGCAGGTGCTGTCCTTTTTGTTCGGGTTAGGTTACTACCTGGTTTGCCTGTCGGTGCTTCTTCGCACGCTGCTGATGCTGGCAGCATATCTCAAATCTTCACCGGATGCGCGGAAGAAGTCGGGTATGCCCCTTTTGATGTCGGCAGGAGCGGAATTGTTCTGGTGCGCACTGGTGGGCCTGAGCTTCAATGTGTCTCACGTGGATTTGATTCCGCTGGTATTGTCCGCCCTGGGGCTGTCGGTGCTCAGGCATGTTGCCCCCTTCGAAAAGGTAGGCTCCCAGCACGTATACAGCCTGCTGTCCTCCCTGTTCCCCCAAAGGCAGGCGACCCTGGCGCGGGCAACGGCATTGCGTTTGTTTTAACATCAGACTTGCATCTTATACTCCTTCCTGCTCCTTTGCGGCAAGTAAACCTTGGCGGAAGGCGTAGGGGGAGTGTTTTTGTCTGAGCGAGGGGAGCCTTTATGGCGGACGGGATTTGCTTGAAATATACAGATATTCTGGGCGGGCTCAGAAAAGCCGGCCTGGAACGCGGTGTGCTGGCGGAAGTGCACAGCTCCCTTCGAAGCTTTGGCTATGTGGAGGGCGGAGCGGACACGGTAATCCGTGCGCTGCTGGACTGCGTAGGAACAGAAGGCGGGATCGTGATGCCTGCCTTTTTGATTTCCCCGCCGGTTTCGATGGACGCTGAAGATACCGCCCAGGGAGTGACGCAAAAACTGAGAATTCTTCATGAAAATCACCGTGAGCGGAGCGGAATGGGCGTTATCGCCGACACGTTTTCCAGGCGAACCGACGTTTTGACCGGACAAGGGCTGTTTCGTGTCAGCGCCTGGGGGAGGGACAGGGACATCAACTGCCGCGGCTTTCAAAACGTTATTGACAGCGGAGGGCTTGGGGTTTTGCTTGGCGTGGACATCTACAGGCTGTCCAGCATGCATTATATGGAGAGCGATCTGCCGGAGGAAGTCCGGGCAATTTTCCGGCCCTCCGAAGCGGTACGCAGGCGGTACTCGGAAGGGGAATGGTTTGTGGAAACAGGCGAACCACCGGTACAGGCCTGGTACAGAATACAGGACGAGGCGTACCGCCGGGGCTATATCCGCGATACGTATATCGGCCCCTGCAAGTGTATGTCCTTTGTGGTGAGGGATGTTGTGTCGCTGTACAAAACGGCGCTTGAAACAGACCCGCTGGGGTTGTACGGGCTGCGGCAGGGAAAATGGGGCGCTGTATAAATGGCCGGGCCGCAAAATGCGAGCCCGGCTTGTTTTGGTTTGTTATTTGGCGATGACGTTTCCGCATGCAATTTTCATGCCGGAGTTGCCTGCCGGTTGGGTTCGATAATCGTCGGGGTTGTCGTGGATGATAACCGCCCTGCCCACAGCCTCCGCCACGGTGAAGCGGGGGGTGAAAAAACTCAAGTGGGCTGACCCGCCCTTGGTAGGGGCCGCCAGCAGCACGGGAAAATCTCCGGCATGCTGTGGGTGCGGCTGGTTGGTGGGGTTGTAGTGCCCGCCGGATTGGGGAAAATAATCAGTTACGGCGCCGGCGGCATTGGTGGCGGGCGGTCCGCCGCAAGTCCCCGAATGCGGGTGGAAAGCGAAGAAGCTGGATGGCGTTTGCGGCAAGCCTGCGATATCCGCCTGCACATACGTGCCGCCCACGGCTTCCTTGAAGATCACCGTTCCCTGGATATTGGGATAGGCAGGGCTGCCTGCCATATTGGCAATGGCTTTGGCCGGGGTGGCGGCGGTCATGCCCGTATCATTCAATAGCATCGTATCCATCTCCGATTTTACATTATTTCAAAGCAGGCACGGCCTGCTTCAGTGTATTAACAAAGTGGCTGACGCCACTTTGTTGAGTTTTTTCCCTCGCTACACTGCAAAAGGCTACGCCTTTTGCGGCCGTTTGCTCGGGCAAGGAAGGAATTTTTTCAAAATTCCTTCGCAAACCACCGCACATGTCGCTGGTTTGCGATCTAGAATCGGAGGACTTCTGCCCTCCGATACCTCCCTGGGTTTTTTGATGGTCTGAAGCAGGCACGGCCTGCTTTTCAATTAGGGCCTGATGTGTTATAGGTTACCTTACCGCCAGCCCCTGCGTGCCGAACACGGGAATGCCTTCACCGCCTGCCACCTGGAGCAGCGCAAGCCTTCCGCGCTCCCCGATTTCAAAAGCGGAAACGGTGCCCTGGTTGCCATTGAGCGCATAAAAGAAGCGGCCACAGGGGCTGATGCCGTTATCAATAGGCGCACCTTGAGGTGTTCCGGCAAACGTGCTCGGTACATTTTCGACGTGCGTCAGCACGCCGCTGTCTAAAACGCGGAAGAGGGAAATTGTGCCGCTGCCGGTATTGGAAGTGTAGGCGAAACGCCCTGATTTTGAGACTGAAACCCAACAAATGGCGGATTGACCTGTGGGAATGGAGGCGCTTATTACGTTCAACGTGCCGTTCGCGTTCAAATAGTAGGAAGAAAGCGCGTTGGCACCGGCCTCCGCCACCAGCAGCAGGCCAAATTTTACGAATGCCGCGCCGAAGGGACCGGCGCCGTTGGATGCATTGGATACCTGCAGCGTTGCCATTCCGTTGCGTTCGATACGGAAAACGGTAATCTGGTTGGTGGTCAGCTCGGAAACAAGCAACTGCCGGCCGCTGGGGCTGAAGAGGACC
>JAEWNM010000015.1 GCA_023392755.1 Bacillota bacterium | reverse complement strand
GCGGAGCATATCCGTCTGCCTCTACGGCCGGGACAGCCTGAGCGTATCGAAGCCATCCGGCATATGGGATGGAAGCTTTGCCTGGAGGCTGCGGGACGCATTGACGCAATCGCTGTACAAAACCATGGGCGATAAGGCGGCGCTGGCCGCCGTCATGCTCCTGGGCGCTTCCGACCAGCTGCCGGAGGAATCGCGGGAGGATTTTCGAACCACCGGCACGGCGCATGTGCTTTCCATATCCGGACTGCATGTGGCCTACCTGGCCGCCATGGCGGTGTGGATCCTTAAAAAAACGGGGTGCAAGCCCAAGGCCCGCTTCTTTTTGGTAGCCGCCTTCCTGGCCTGCTACAGCCTTCTGGTGGGCGCAAGCGCGCCGGTGATACGCTCGTCGCTGATGTTTCTATCATACCTTGGTGCCAGGCTCAAGGGGCGCGCCCATGATCCGCTCACGTCCATTGCCTTCGCGTTTTTGATTTTGCTGTTTTTTCGGCCGCTGGAGCTGCTATCGCCCGGCTTTCAGCTGTCTTTTGGGGCTGTGGCTGGCATGCTGGTGCTTGGCGAGCCGCTTCTTCGCTGGCAAAGCCGGCACTTTTCCGGCAAAAAACCGTCAAAACGGGGCCGACTCCGGCAGTTTTTGAACAGGCAATGGCAAAACATAAAGACGCTGCCCGCGCTGGGTATCGCCGCCCAGATCGGCGTGGCGCTGCCGCTGGCCGCCTGGTACCATGAAATTTCGTTGCTGGGCATATTTGTAAACCTGCTGGTGATCCCTTATGTGGCGGTGCTGATGGGGGCCTTCCTGCTGGCGCTTGCGCTAAGCCCGCTGGGCGCAGTCGGCCATGCAGCCGGCGCGGCGGCCGCATGGCTGTCGGATGTGCTGCTTCACATGGTGCGCCTGGCGGCGGACGTGCCCGGCATGGCGCTGAAGGTGCCCTCCCCCGTCTGGCCCGCCGCCGTGGGAGGTATCGCCTTCCTGCTGCTGCTATCCCCGTATGTGCTTTTGCGGGGAAAACGTCGCCTGCTCCCGCTGGCCGCGGCGGCCATACTTGCCGTTGGCGGAAGCGCCGCTTTGCAAAACCGGGACGTGCGCTACATACAGCTCAGCGTCGGCGACGCGGACGCCGCCGTGCTGGAGGACGGCGCGTATACCGCCGTGATCGACGTGGGCGAGACAGGCGCGGAAGTTGCAGACTACCTTCGCGGCGAAGGGCGCAGCGTGGATGCGCTGATACTGACCCACCTGCACATGGATCACGCCGGCGGGCTTGCGCGGCTTATGGAGGAGCAGATCGGGATACGGTGCGTTTACATTCCGGAAGGCGCGGAAACCGCGCAGCCGGACGCGGAAGGGCTGATGCAATTGGCCATGATCCAAAAAGCAGGCATCCCTGTCAAAACACTGCGCGCGGGGGACAAACTGACAAGCCCGCGCACCGCGATGACTGTGCTCTGGCCCCGGGCCGGTGAGGTAAGACCTGGGCAGAACGCCAATCATTCCTCCCTGGTTGCGTACCTGGAATTGGAAAACGCAAGCGTTTTGACGGCCGGCGACATCACCGGGGAGTATGAAATGTACGCCGCGGCAAAGGCGGATGTGCTGAAGGTGCCCCACCACGGAAGCGCAAACAGCACCAGTCAGGATTATTTGGCTGCTGTCGATCCGCAGATGGCGCTTATAAGCTGCTCAGGGCTTGGCGCGCTGCCTTCATCCAAGACGCTTGAAAGGCTGAACAGCCAAAACATACCCCTGTACAGAACGGACCTGTCGGGGGCCGTCACCCTGCTTGTCAAGGGCGGCCGGTTGTACGTCCGCCCCTATGGGAAGGAGTAGCGCCATGAACCATACGGAATTTTTCAAAGCGGTAAAAACCGGGCAGATCGGCTCGCTGTATTTGCTGGAGGGTGTGGAGGAGTATATCAAGCAGTCTGCGTTGGAGCAGTTGCGCAAAACACTGCTGCCCCAGGGGCTGGAGGCGCTGAACGAAACGGTGCTGGAGAACCCTCCCCTGCAGGTGCTAAAAGCCGCGGCGGAGACGCTGCCCTTTATGGCGGTTAAACGGCTTGTTTTGGTCCGGGAATGCGCCCTTTTGCGCCCGTCGAAAAAGGGGGGCGAGGAAGGGGAGGGAGCGCCGGAGGCAGATGACCAGACCCAGGCGTTTTGCGATTATATCGCCAATATACCGGGCAGCACGTGCCTTGTGTTTTACGAAAAGGGCAAGGCCGACGCCAGAAGAAAGCTATACGGCGCGGTGAAAAAGCATGGCGCGGTTGTTTTATTCGACACGCTGGAAAATGAGGAGCTGAACCGCTGGATCATACAGACCATGCGCACCTTGGGAAAGGATATTTCCCCTGCCACGGCTTCCAACCTTGCCTTTACCGTGGGCAGGGACGCGGCGCTGCTCCGGGGAGAAATGGAAAAGCTGGCCGCCCACACGGGAGAAAGCCGGCAGGTGACGGCGGAGGATATTCAGGCGGTAGCCACCCGCTCGCTGGAAGCGTCGATATTTGACATGGTAGACGCGCTGGTGGAGGGGAAAACGGCCAAAGCGTTTGCCTTGTTTGAAAACATGCTGCGCACCGGCGGCAGCCGGTTCGCCGTACTGGCGATGGTCTTGCGGCAGTATCGCATTTTGTTCCACTACAAGACCCTAAAGGAAAGCAATGCCTCCCCCATGGATATCAAAAGCCGCCTTGGCATACCGCCCTTCGCCGTGGACCGGGCGGCAAAGCAGGCTGCAGCCTATACGGCGGATCAGTTGCGGGAGGCCATGGCGTATTGCGTGGATACGGAGTTTTCCGTCAAGTCAGGCCGCATGGCGGAGGAAGGCTCCGTGGAAAGGGTAATGCTGATGCTGTCGAGGCTGAAGGATGGGAATATGGAGAAGGTGACATTCGCTCAGGTGTGATGTAAATGTACCGGAGCAAGCGGGCGATTGATAATCGCCCCTACGTCGTAAAGCGTATATCGGCTTTTCTTCAGGCTTGCATTTGGTCCGGCAGAGACGACAGCAAACTTTCCGCGGATGTTCGGGCGATTGATAATCGCCCGACAAGCACAGGTTATCAATCGCCCGACAAGCATTGGTTGTGTTTCGCCTGAAGGAAGACAGCCATATTTCAATCATGCAAAAAGCCGGGAAGGAAATACCCTCCCGGCCTTTTAACTGTCTGCATACCCGCTCACAAAAAGTTGAACAGCGTCATCTGGCTTGTTTCTGTCATACCGTGCAGGCAGCCGTGCTCCCGCAAGAGCTCGATGACGGCGCTGGAAAGGTGCGCCCTGTTTTTCAGGTCCTCAATGGATAAAAAGGGCGTGGACCTCTCCCTTATGATGGCTTCCGCCGCCGCTTCGCCCAGCCCGCCCAGGGAAATGAAAGGCACCCTGAGCATATTGTCCTCCATCAAAAAGCGCCTTGCGTCGCTTTTGTACAGGTCGGCAGGCAGGAAGGAAATGCCCCGCATACGCATTTCCAGCACCAGTTCCAGGGCGGTGATCTCGTCCTTCTCCTTCTCGGTCAGCTTCTGCTCCTGCTGTTTGTAGCCATCCAGAAGCCCGCGGATCACCTCAGGGCTCAAAAGCATGCGCGCGCCGTCAAACCCGTCGCCCCGGACGGTGAAGTAGGCGGCATAGTAGGCCAGGGGCTGATGCACCTTGTACCAGCCCACCCTAAGCGCCATGGTCACATACGCCACAGCGTGACCCTTGGGGAACATATACTTGATCTTTTTGCAGCTGTCGATGAACCATTCCGGAACGGAGGCTTCGTTCATGGCCGCCTCCATCTCCGGCTTGAGGCCCTTGCCCTTGCGGACGCTCTCCATGGTGTCAAAGGCCATTTTGCTTTGCACGCCTTTGGAGATAAGGTAGTTCATGATATCGTCGCGGGTGCAGATGCACTGCGAAAGCGTGGCGGTACCGGAGGCAATCAGGTCTTTGGCATTGCCCAGCCACACGTCGGTGCCGTGGCTCAGCCCAGAAAGCCGGATCAGTTCCTCCATGGTGGAGGGCTTTGTATCCTCCAGCATCTGGCGCACAAAGCCCGTGCCGAATTCCGGGATGCCAAGGGTGCCCGTGGAGCAGCCAAGGTCTTTGGGATCAACGCCCAAGGCCTGGGGGCTTGTGAACAGGGACATGACCGCCTTGTCGTCCAGGGGAATCTGCTGATAGGGGAT
>JAEWNM010000104.1 GCA_023392755.1 Bacillota bacterium | reverse complement strand
TGGTCCTATCGGAGGTGCGGCAAAAGGAATGCCTTTGAACGCATACATCCCCTGCTCATATACGCCGCGAATACGGCCGGATTTGATTTGGACTTCCATGCATCCCAACCCCTTACGTATGATGTTGAACATCAAATGACAGTGCTTACCTCTTCCAAAGGCTTGCGGGGCTTGGCCTCCGGAACATTTGACGGATACCCCAAAGGGGAGATTGCGACAATGCTCATATCCTGCGGCAGACCCAGTGCCACCCGCACATCCTGCTCCCGGTAGCTTGCCATCCAGCAGGTGCCAAGCCCTAACTCCCATGCCTCCAGCACGCAAAAAGACATGGCGATGGACACATCTATGCTGTCCGTACGGTGGCCGCAAGTCATGATGCCTTGATTCAGGCCGCAGGCCACCAAAAGAACCGGCGCTTCCCGCAAGCACTGAGGCGCGCTCAAGGTAGCCCCGCGTACCATTTCTTTGGTTTGGGGATCGCAAATGATGAGCAGCTTCCAGCTCTGTCCGTTGCGGGCGGAGGGGGCAAGCCGGAAGGCATTGGCAATGCGTGTAAGCTTTTCAGCCTCAATGGGATCAGGCTTGTATGCGCGGATGCTTCTCCTGGTTTCAATGGCTTCCATCACCTGCACAGGACACACTCCTTTTTTAATAAAACTTCGCGCCGCCCATGGAGCAAGAATTTCCATGGGCGGCGCATGGATTAAAACGGAAGCTCGATGCTCATAAAGTCGCGAAGCACCAGGCGGTTTTCATCGGAGTGCTTGTAATCTTCCGGCTCAAAACTGCGGTTGCGGATGAAGTATTCCACCGCAAAGGCGCCCGCATCGTTGCCGACGGCACCGGTATCCTTGCAATACATGCGGAAGGTGTAGCCTTCCGGGCGAAGGCCGTTGAAGAGCTGATGGATGGCGTTGTTAAGCGGCGCTTTGGTTACATGGCGGCCATAGCCGTCGATATCGCGGCATAGATTGTTACTGCTGTCCTTGGTAGTAACGACGCAGATGCGCTTCCCCTCCCCCTGCTCCAACAGCGGCAGGAAGGCATGGATGGCCCGCAGCGGGCCGACGGTGTTGTATTCATAGCCTTCAATGAGGGCGGCGTAATCCTGAAAGTTCAGTATTGTTGCCGCGTCATTGCCAAAGCTGCCATCGATATTCACAACCAGCATGTCGATGGGCTGGTTCACCTGCCCGGCCGCCTGAAGCATGGACGCGTGATCCAGCGGGTCAGCAGAAAAGAACGTTATATCCCCATGAAGTTCTGGCTGTGCCTGCCCGGGCAGGCAGCCTGCAAACACGCGCCAGCCCTTTGACAGGAAGTCGCCGGTGATCCGCTTGCCCGCCTTGTCTCCCGCGCCTACGATCACAACAGTATTTTGCATTGCACTATTCTCCCTTCCCTTAAAACGGCCAGGCCGCTCCTTCGTTGTCGATAAGCACCATGCGGTCTTCCCAATCCCGGTCCCGAGTAAACTGCGGCACCGCCGCCTGCGCGGTCTCCCACGGCTCGAATTTTCCCATTTCAGACTTGCGGCCATCCTTGCTTGAACGCACCCAGCCAGGATGGTACAGCCGGAAGGTATAGCCCATAGGCTGCAGTTGGTTGAACATCAGCCTCAGCGCCATGTTCAGCGCCGTTTTGGAAAGACAGTAGCTTGACAAGGCATTCCGGGAGCATACGCTGACAACGCCGGCTTCCGAGGAAACATAGCACAGCCTGCGCATGCCCGTTTGCATCAGCGGCAAAAAGCCCTGCGTAAGGCGTATCGCCCCCAGGCAGTTGATGTTAAAGGGAGCAGAAAACCCGGAAAAATCCATCTCGCCCTTGATATCTCCATGGCGGCCGCCAAACCCTGCTGCATTGTGCACCAGCATATCCACATGGGCGGCTTTTTGCCCTACCTCCGCCGCCGCCTTGGCGATGGATTCAGCGCTTGTCACATCCAGCATAATGATGTCCATCTGACTTCCATATTCGGCTTTGAGCTCATCCAGAAAGGGCAAGTCCAGCAAAAAACGCCCGGCAAACACATGCCAGCCCTGCTGCAAAAACTGACGGGCAAGCTCCAGGCCGATATTCCGGTCGGCACCGGTAATGACAACGGTTTTCATTCGCGTTCTTTCCTTTCTTTTAGGCTTGAGTGCCCGCGCAGAAGCGAAGCGCATTGCACAGCATCTTTCGATACTCCATATCCTGCCATACCGCCAGGTTATGCCCGGGGGTGAGCACACACACGCGGCCTTTGCCCTGGGTTCTGACATAACCTGACACGGTGACACCGTGCACGGAGGAGGAAACGGCCAGAATATCCGCATCCCGGGCATACAGATCGATGAAATAATGCTCATCCTGCTGGGTGAAGGGCTGCACGCCTTCAGTGATGGGATGCTGCTTCAGCGGTGTAACGGTAACGGGGCACTGCTCCGGATGGCTGTTGAACCGGCAGCCCATCAGTGCGTGCAAGCGGTCCGCCCCTGTTTTGCCTGTGGTTCCGGAGTGGATGACCAACAAGCCCCCGCCAGCCTCCACATAGTTGACAAACGCCTCCTCAACCTCCGGCGTCTCCCATGGCTCCCTTATCCTGGCGCTTACACTGTCGCCCTTTGCCAGTACAACGACTGGATATTCAGCCAATCGCGCAAAAGAAAAATCCCGCGCATCCGGCGTTACATCCAACTGGATGCCTATTTCGGAAAGTGCTTGCAGCCCCTGGTGTGGAATCTCACCCGGATGATAATAGTCATCGCACAAAAGCCATGTCTTCACTTGCTTATACCCCCTTCATCAAGCCTTGCACACCATTTGGCGGCATTGACAATGATCTTGCTGAAACTGGCGTTGAAAAATCCTTCCAGGTTGTGGCCGTTGGCGAAATACGCCACGCGGCCCTTTCCAAACGTCCGCACCCAGCC
>JAEWNM010000009.1 GCA_023392755.1 Bacillota bacterium | reverse complement strand
AAAGCCCGCCAGGAGGATGCGGAGTTTACGAAGAAGGCGGAAAGCCTTCTTAGCAACATGCATAAAGCTTCCGAACACCAGGCGGCTTATCTTGGCAAGCTGCAGGAGTATCAGGCCGTTCTGCAGGGCAGTTTGCAGGAGTATGTAACCTGGAGCGACCGCATTTTGAGCGGTGTTGGCGACCAGTCCAAGTCTGTGGCGGAAGGCATGCAGAAGGCTACGGAGGAGATGCAGCAGGGCAGCCGCATGCTGGCCGGCAGCTATTCCTCCTTTGTGGAAAACATATCCGAAGGGCTGGCCCGCGCGCTTGGCATGTTTGATGAAAACATGCACAGCCTGATCCAAACGCTGAACGGCACGCTTGAGGACATCGGTTCCACCGTGTCCAAAATGCCTGACCATATGCGCAAGAATGCCGACCGGTACGGGCAGCAGGTGGAGCTCTACGTCAGTTCGCTTTCCCAGCTTCAGCAGGCGGTAAGCGATATCGCCCGCTCAATGGAGAAAAAGACGGCGGATAAGGCGCAAAACACCAAGTCTGATCCTCCCGCAGCACTTGCGGAGGGGGCGTGAACATGACTTCAACCCGATTGCGCAAAAGCTCCAGAGGGTTGGGCCGCCATGACAAGGGCGCCGCATGGATTTCATACTCCGATATGATGGCGGCCTTGCTCTTGCTGTTTGTACTGGTTCTTTCTTATAGTATATATCAATACTTCATCATGCTGCAGACAAAAACGGCGGAGCTGGATGAAAAGGGCGCGCTTCTTTCAAGCCAGCAGGTGGTGCTGGACGAGCAGACAGCCCAGCTGATTCTGCAGCAGCAAACGCTCAAGCTGCAGGAAGATGCGCTGACCGCCGCCCAGGCGTCTTTGGCCAATCAGCAGCTGACGCTGGACGAGCAGCAGGGGCTGCTGGCGGCTGCGAAGGCGGAGCTCAAATCACAGGCCGACGAGCTGGCCGCGGCGCAATTGCTGCTGGGCGACCAGCAAAACAGGCTGGATGCCGCCGCCGCGCTGCTCAACAGCCAGCGGGAGGCTTTGGAAAACCAGCAGGTGAAAATTGATGATCTCGTAGGTGTGCGTACGAAGATCATACAGGAATTGAGTGCCACCTTGAGCAGCGCCAGCCTGCGGGCCACCGTGGACAGGAACACGGGTGACATTGTCTTGGACAGCGCGGTTTTCTTCGATACGGGGCAGAGTATTATCAAGGAAAGCGGAAAGGCGCTTCTCAATCAGTTCATACCCCTGTATATCAGCGTATTGCTCCGGCCTGAGTACAGCGACTATTTGGGCGAGATCGTCATTGAGGGCCATACGGACACCCAGGGCGAATATCTGATGAACCTTGAGCTTTCCCAGCAACGGGCGCTTACAGTGGCGAAGTATTGCTTGCAAATGAGCGGCTTGACGGACGAGCAGCGGGATTATCTGCGCAATATACTTACAGCCAAGGGAAAAAGCTATTCCGATCCCATACGCAATGCGGACGGCTCCATCAATATGGATCAGTCCCGCCGGGTGGAATTTCAGTTCCGCCTGAAGGATGCGGAAATGATCGATGAAATGAACCGCATTCTATCCGGGCAATAGGCTAAGGAGGGCCGTCGTGAAATACGTCGCATGGGTTCTGGTGGTGCTGGTTGTGGCGGCTCTGGCCGGCGTGGGGTATCTGTACGCTACCGCCCAGGTGGTGGTGGAAACCCTGGGCGCTCAGGCGCATGAAGCGCAAAGCCAGCAGGCCACGTTTGATGATTTGAAGCGCCGGCTTGAAAACGGCTCGGTGCTTGGCACGGTGTTTGCAAACGGGCCGCTGGGGGATGCCTCTGAATATGCCTTTGTTACCTATACGGTTCGTCTGCGCAACGACAGCCTGATCACCGCCGATATGGTGGAGGTTCAAGTTGTGCCGATGGAAGAGGATATACTGCAAATGGGCGGCAGCGCCGCCAAATCGCTCCCGGCCCGCAGCCGCGGCGACATCTCGGGAACCATACTGACAAAAAGGAACAGCGGCTCCATGCGGGAGATTATTGTTACCTATTATATTTGGGGCCAGCCGTTCACCATCAAGGAAACCTATGGCCGATAGTTGACCGCGCTGACCATTTTTGCCTTATGGTATCGATTCATCTTCCGTGAAGGCGGGCGTGTGCCCCGCCTTTTTCTTTGATGCAGATGCACCAACCCTTTCATGATACATACCATGGGGAGTGTAAGGCTCCCAAGCTGGGAGTAACATATAAGGAGGCGTGCCTATGTCGTTCTACAGCTACAAGAACGCCAACCCCAGCAGCTGCCCAGGCGCTATTTCCGGTAATGCGCTGGACGGCTTGCAGGAGAAAATCTGCGTCCAGGTGAAGCGCGTCTACGACAGCTGCCTGCAACAGGAACAGCTTGACGATGTAGAAGTGACCATCACCAGCTTCGCCCAGGTAGCCGGAAGCACCTGCGTAGTCAACCCCGCCTTCTGCCGGGAGAACCCCGACACCATTCCGGCAACGTCACCCCCTGTGGCCCCCATTACCTTTGAGAGCTGCCGCTCCAATACAACGGTGGGGAAAATCCACAACCTGACCATCGACCGTCTCTGTGACCGCCCCTGCTTCGCCCGCGTCCGCGCCACCATCGAAGTACCTATCGACATCCTCTTTGTGGACAGCCGCTGCATCGAGTACATTGGAAAAGGCGTTGTATGCGTGAACAAGGATGTGCTGCTCTCCCTGCCGGATGAGTCTATTGTTCCCTTTGAGATCGAAGCCATGGTCAGCGCCATTTGCGTGTCCGGCACCTATCTGGGGAACAATGTGTTTGAGCTCACCATCTGCGTCACCATCGTCCTGAAGGTGCTGGCCAAGGTGGAGATACTGATCCCCTCCTATGGCTTCTGCCCCATTCCGCCCTGCGAGGAATTCGCCGAAAATGTCTGCGATGAATTCTTCAGCCTGCCTCTGTTCCCGCCCATGTCACTGTGCAACGAGGGAACAACCAACCCCTCCAACATCAACATTCATGGCGGAATATGCAATTGCCGCACCACACGGCAAAGCTGAAAAAAGACCTTTGTCGCGAGGAGGGATGCCGCAGGGCATCCCTCCTGTCTTATAGGCAAACAGTCAACGGGATACCCTTTTCCCAAAACAGATGTGGCAGAAATTTGCATCCGAAAGACTATATTTTTCGTGCTTCTGAATCGAAAAAAAGTGTTGACAAGCGATATGCTGTGTGTTAAACTAACAAACGTCGCCGCAAGAGGCGCCGGACCTTGAAAACGATACAGAGTTGATAAGACTCAAGAAGAAGAGAAAGAAATCGACAGTCGATTCTAAGAATGAGTTTAAACTTTGTCGAGGGAAACTTCAAGTGGGGAACCGCGGGAAGGACTCCAAGATAAGGGATAAAGGATTAAACACAAGAG
>JAEWNM010000268.1 GCA_023392755.1 Bacillota bacterium | reverse complement strand
TATCGCCTTTGTCCAACATGCCAAACCTCAAAAGAATCAATCTGTCCATGAATCCCATAAGCGACGTAACGCCGCTGCTGGCATTGAAAAATTTGGAGCAGGTGTACTTTTCGCAAGACCAGAAGATTGATACAAGCCTGCTTGATCCCCTGCGGGAAAACAACCCCAATATCTGGATAGAAGCTTTGCCACGTTACGCCGGCGCGTCGGTTGCCAATTATGAAGAACTGGAAGCCATGCCGAATCCGGAATGACGATGCCGGCCGCTGCCGCCGGGCATAAGGCATGACCGCCGAGGGGATGCAAGGCCGGGGATAGCGCTCCGGAACAGGATACCCGCTAAGGCAGCAGCATTTGCTGCACCACGTATTGCCCCTGAAGCGAGATGCAAAAGTATGTCCTTTTATACTTATGTAGCAGGCGGCGTACAAAAGACAGCCCCACCCCGTGCCCGTCGCCCTTGGTGGAAAAGCCATCCTGACCCATGGCCGAAAGATCGGGCGCTTCAACGTAGGAATTTCTGATCACAATTTCCAGCATATCCTCCATATTGCGTATCTCCGCCCGGATTACGGGGGCCGTCGCACCTTGCGCGGCCTCCCTTGCGTTGTCCAGCAGTATTCCCATCACGGCGCAAAGGTCGCTTTCCTTCATGCCGCACCAGGATTCCAGCTTTTCACACACCAGATAGAACGGAACGCCGCTTTTTTGCGACAGCTCAATGTGCCGAAGCAGCAGGCTTTTGACAGACGGCACCGGTATGCGCTGAACCGACACAAGATTTTCATTGTTGATCAGCTGATATTTGGTGATCAGCTCGCTGTGGTACGCGCGTATTTCCGCTATGTTCCCGCTCAGCAACTGCCCTTCCAGGCCATAGAGCATATTGGTCAGGTTATGGCGGTAGCTGCGCTGGTCGGCAATCAGCGCCTCATACATCTCCTGCTGTTTGACAAGGGAATTGCTGTATTGAAGCTGCCGCCGATACCGCGCGTGCACCGTGACAAAATTGATCACCAAAAACAGAATGGATGCGGCAATCAGGCAGCCGACAATTTTAAATAGAGAAGTATACTGTTCCAACAAAGGCGGGCCTATGGTAGTGGAGAGGGGCAAAAAGGGAAGGGATACCGCCAGGGCCGCCACCAGTGCCACCTGTATATAAAACATGACAGGCGACAGGATGATGCGGCGCCTGCGCAAAATCCTCCATAACAGGGTCACCAGCGCCCAGACAAGTGCCGTGGGGATACAGGATGTAAAAATAGCCGCCGCTTTTGTGTTGAACCACATGGCGGAAATCAGATCATGCGGGAATATGGAGACAATGAAGACATAGCTCAGCGTGTCGGCAACAAAGCTGATGATGATTAGCTGAAGCATCATCCATACGCCTTTTCGGCTGGGCTGCCCCCAAATAAGGAAAATCAGGATATACGAACACACAAACTGCGCCAATCCCGAAAGCAATTGCTGTCCGTGCTGCGCCAGCGTTTCCACCAAAAGCCTCAAAAGCACATAGCATGCCGCATGGCAGAGCACTTTTTTCGCGCAAAGCCGCACCGGAGCGCAGGCGGTGACCGCCATGCATGTAACGCCCGTCAACACTAGCGGGGCGATTGCATGCGCCGCCAGAAAATTCAGCCACTCCAGCTTATTCAGATAATCAAACAGCTCACGCATCGTGATTCTCCACAGCATGCGCCAGGGCCTGCGTCATGTTTGCGCGATAGCCCCGGGAAACAGGCACAATGGCCCCGTTGGTCAGGCGTACCTGCTTCTTTGCGGCGTCATACGTGTGAATGCACAGCTTGTTGATGATGTAGCCTTTATGAACCTGCACGAACAGCTGCTTAAGCAGGCGGCTGTGCAGGGACGCATAGCCCTCGCGCCACCGCAAAGGGCCCAGCGCATGATGGACAATGATATATTCACGCTGCTTTTCAAAAAAGAAGATTTCACGCTGCGGCAGATGGTATGTGCAGGAACCGACGCTGATCTGCAAAATGCCGCTGTTCTGCTGCAAGGAATAATCCCTGAAAATGCCCAAGAGGCACTGCTCAAGCTGATCCCGCGTAACAGGCTTGACCAAAAAATCGGAAGCCTTTGTTTTATAGCAGTCCAGCATATACTCCTGATGCGCGGATATATAAACAATATACGACTGCGCGTCAAACCTGCGAATTTCCTGTGCGGCCGTCAAGCCATCCGCGGCGGCGCCCAGGTCCAGATCCAAAAAGTACACGTTGCCGGAAGGATGCCTGCCCGCATAATCGGATATCTCACCGGCTGTTGTCGCGATAAACGAAATAACGCCATCCAGATGATGCTTTTCCATGATGCCGCCAAGCATGGCCTGAAGCGTTGCGTTGTGCTGCATATTGTCGTCGCACAGTACCAGATGAAGCATTAACAGTCCTCCATCAAGGCTTTTTCCACAGTATCATATACAATTGCCGAATTGTCAATCCACTTGTTTCCATACATAAAGCAAAACAGATCGGCAATGTATGCGGGCCGCCTTGACGAAAACATATTACAGGTGCCGTTCTTCCAGCACGCGTATTTTTCTTAGCAGCCATATCCTTTGAAGAATCAGCAATAAAGCCAATGCCGCGCAGGCGGTATAGGGAACCCACAGCGGATGCCTCTCTTCCTTCTTCTTTTCCTCCTGCG
>JAEWNM010000258.1 GCA_023392755.1 Bacillota bacterium | reverse complement strand
ACGCCGTCCTGAGCGTTGCGGGTGGCCTGGGTGAGGCCGCGGATCTGGCTGCGCATTTTTTCGGAAATGGACAGGCCGGCCGCGTCGTCAGCGGCGCGGTTGATCCGGGAGCCGCTGGACAGCTTTTCCATGGCACGGTTGGTGTTGACCGTGTTGGTGTTGTACTGCCTGTAGGTGTTCATGGCAGCAATGTTGTGGCTGATACGCATGGGTTATTCCTCCTTGAATTTACGTCTCAGGGGAATCCTTTCCCCCGGGGCTGCCCGGCTTGCCGGCCTTAAACTTAGGCGGCGGCCTTATTGCAGCAGTTGGAGTACGCCCTGGGGCTGCGCGTTGGCCTGGGCCAGCATCGCCTGGGCGGCCTGCAGCAGGATGTTGTTCTTGGTGTAGGCCATCATTTCCTCGGCCATATCCACATCGCGGATGCGGGATTCGGCGGCCTGCAGGTTTTCCTTGGTGGTGGCCATGTTGTTGGCGGCATGCTCCAGCTGGTTCTGCTGGGCGCCATAGCTGGCACGGGTGGTGTTGACCTCGGTGATGGCAGCCTCGACTTCGCCGGATGTTACCAGCATGGCGGCAGCGGCTGTCGTCGCGGTGGAGGTGTGCCCCAGAAGGGTATCCAACTGAGTTCTGACCGCCGTGGCAATGGTGACCGTCTGATCGGCGTTCTCGCCGTATTTGACAACGGTCGGGCCGCCAAAGACCGTGATGCCATTGAACTTGGTATTGTCGTAGATACCGTCAATGGCTGTGCCGAGAGCCTGCATTTCCGCGCCGATGTTGATTTTGTCAGCATCGCTGTAGGTGCCGTTTTGCACCTGCACGGCCAGCTCCTTCAAGCGGGTGAGCATGTCGGACACTTCGTTCAAGGCACCTTCCGCCGTCTGCAGGAGGGACACGCCATCCTGAGCGTTGCGGGTGGCTTGGGTGAGACCGCGGATCTGGCTGCGCATTTTTTCGGAAATGGACAGGCCTGCCGCGTCGTCCGCGGCCCGGTTGATCCGGGAGCCGCTGGACAGCTTTTCCATCGCCCTGTTGGTGTTGACAGTATTGGTGTTATACTGCCGGTAGGTGTTCATGGCTGCGATGTTGTGGCTGATACGCATGGGTTTTTCCTCCTTGAATACATATCTGCAGGAATCCTTTCCCACAGTTTTTGCCAAAGCCGGATTGCACGTACGTTGCAAGGCGGCCTGTGCACAAAGGGATGGGGCGCACGGTGCGCGCTAGTTATTTGGGCGTAAGCTTTTTCTTGAGGGATTCCAGCGCCTGCGCGCCGCCTGAAAGCTCGGCCTCCTGGTTGCTTCTTTCCGTGTCCAGAACCTCGTTGCGCATTATGCGCACGCTTCTGGGCGCGTCGATGCCGATTTTAATTTTGTCGCCGCTGACCTCCAGGATAATAACCTTGATGTCTTCGCCGATCAGGATGCTGTCTCCGGGCTGCCTGGTAATAACCAACATCCTCATCCCGCCCTTTCCTGGTCGAACAGGCGGAAGCGGACAGAATATTCGGAATTATCCAGCATTACCTGCATGCCCAGGCGCTCTTTGAAGTTGATCACCACGGGGCTCTTCAGGTTGACTGTAGCCGCGGCCACGTTTTCGGGGATGACGGCGATCACGAAAAAGCTGAGTTGCTCCAGGGAATCGGCCTTCAGTTTCTTCATCGCATCCTCGGGCACGACGGGCGCGTAATCCTCCAGAAACATGAAAGGGTCAAGTATTATGAACCTGGGGGTTTGGGCCTGGGCGCACTGGAGCTGCATGATTCCAGCGTTGGAATTTGTATCCAGCACCACAAACCGCTTACTGCTTTCGAAAGCATAAACCCCTTCAGGAAACTCGATAATGTCCTCCTCCTTGACCGTCACAAAGTCGTAATCCTTTGTGTGGATCAACATGCCCTTCTCCTCCCGGGCGCTGGCGCGCCGCATGCCATGTATTAAGTACCTGGTGTTTTATCGCTTTTCAACGCTGTAGGCCACCGAATAAGGTACGTAGGTGAACTCCATTTCGTAGGGCTTCCAGGATATTTCAACCTTGTCGCGGATAAACCGCATGTTCAGTTCCCCGCCGCTCCAGCTAGTCTGCGGCCTTGCCTTGGGTATAAAGGTAAGCTTAGTCCACGCCGGCGCGCGCCCCTGCTGCGCCACGATTTGGGAAATGTTCACCGCGTCCGGGCCGGTCATGGCATTCTTTTGCCGGGTATACCGGCCTGCCGACTCCAGCACGGCTTCCTTCCCCGCCCCGATAATTTCCCGGGCCAGGCCCTCAATGCCCTTGATTTCGATGGAGTCGAAAAATTGTCTGTTGTCAAGCTCCATCCGCATGGGCTCCCTCTCAACGGAGAAGCCTCCCCGCTTTGTGGAGACCTGCATCTGGGCCGGCGTCAATTTGTAAACAAGCTGAGCCGGCGTGATTTCGTACGTCAAAATGACTTTTTCGATCCTCATCGCAACCACCTACATACGTCGTTCCTGTCAGCTGAGATAATCCAGAAGCGAAGGCTGCAGAATTTTTGTGCCCATCTGCAGGCAGGCATTGTACACAAGCTCCTGCTCGGAGAATTGAAGCACGCCCTCTTCCAGGCTCAGGCTTTCCAAGTCGTTCTGCTTTGTTGCCGCGGCGATTTTTTCGCGGTTCAGCCTGTCGGCAAAGAAGGAGACATAATTGGCCCTTTCCCCTATGCCCACATACTGCATCCTGACGTCATCGGACCTTGCTTCCAGCTTGTCAATATACAGGTCCATATCCGTCAGGTCGCCGCTGTCCAGCTTGTCCGCGATATCGCCCAGCAGCTGGTACAGGTTGTTGGATATGCCGTTGCCGTCCAAGCCGCTGCCCAGCAGGGTCGCGCCGGAATAGGCTGTATCCATGGCCGACTGGGGGGATACGCCGCCGCCGCCGATGGAAAGGCCAAGCCCGATATCCACATAGCGGTGTTGCGCGCCGAATGACGTGCTGTCCACGTTCTGGCCCTGATAGAGCAGATCGCCGCCGCCGCTGAGCGTAAAGGGCATATCCTCAAAACCCTCGCCGCCAAAGATATACTTATCGGAAAACTTTGCGTTGGCCGCGCCCAGAATCGTCTCCTGATAGCCGCGCAGCGCCTGGGCAATCACCTTTCGGGCGTTTTCATCGCTGGTGCCGGTAACGCCCTGCATGACCTGCGCCAGCGCGTTGGTGGCCGTTTCGTTGATGGAGGAGAGGGAGATTTCCGCCTCGTCCAGCAGGCCCTGGGCATCCTTGAGCGTCCTGTCATACATGTCAATGCGGCTAAGGTGCTTTCGAACGCCAAAAGCCGCCAGCGCCCTGGCCGGGTTTTCCGACATTTTCAAAAACTTCCGCTGTGCGGAAACCTTTGTGTTCAGGTCATTCAATTCCTTCGTATTCCGGTTCAGGTTACGAAGATAGTTATTGGCCATCATGGCATTGGTCAGGCGCATGTTTCCCACCTCCTACCGCCTCAGCGTCCTACCAGGCCCATCCTGTTTATCAGCACATCCAGCGCCTCGTCCAGGGCAGTCAGCACCCGGGAGGATGCCTCGAAAGCCCTTTGGTACTTCATCAGGTTGACCGTCTCCTCGTTTGTGGAGACGCCCATCACCGCTTCACGCTGGTTGGTGATGGAAGCCACAACCAATTCGCTGGTGCCTGAAATATCCTTGGTGTAGCCCACGTCGATGGCGATGTCCGTCATCAGTGAAAGGGTGAAATCCTCAAAGCTGCCGTTGAAGCTTGGCGAAATTGTCCTTGCTTCATCCATGGCCTCAATCATTCGAAGAATGTTGTCATTCTTGCCCGCTTCCTGGTCGGCATCGGTGGTGGCGGTGATGAGGTTGGCATTGGCGAGCCATTGGGCGGAAATGGCGATGGTTTCGGCGCTGCTTCCCGAGAAAAGCGGCTTGCCTGCGCCGTTGATAGCATTGAGCGTGCTGCCCAAGCTGTCGGCCAGGCTGTCCAGGGAGTTCAAATAGTAGGGAATGCCGCGGAATGTGCTTTCCCCCGCGCCGGCATAGCTGCCCTGCCCGTTGAGCACCTGCATGGAACCGAACAGCGAGCCCGCCTGTATATCCATCGCGTTTGCGTCGGCCAGAAAGCTTATGCTGCCAGGGCCGCCCGCCACCGAAACCGCGGCCACGGTGTTGTTCGGCGCATCCAGCAGAAACTGGCCGCCCGCCTTTATGCTCAGCGTTCCGTCCGTGTGGTTGACCACCGTGATATCC
>JAEWNM010000240.1 GCA_023392755.1 Bacillota bacterium | reverse complement strand
CCCTACCGCGAAGGCATGTCCGTTCAGGACGCTAGGGAGGAATTGCGCCGCCAGGCCGGCTTGCAGTTCGACCCGGATATTGTACGCGTCTTTTTGGACAGCGGCTTGGTATAAGCGCCCGAAACCCGCGAATAGCTGCATTCTATTCGCGGGTTTTGCATTGGTCCTATTTCAATCGCTTTTCATCAGGCTGTGGGCTTCCTTGAGCGTGTCGATGATGCTTATATGCTGCGGGCATTTCAGCTCGCACCTCCCGCATTCCATGCAATTGGCGGCTCCCCCGCCGGAATTGGCAACCACCAGGGAATAAAACGTCTTGCCGAACATGTCCCAGGGCGAAAGGCCCGCGTCGTTGTAAATCTTGAAGATTTCCGGAATATTGACCCCCGCGGGGCACGGCATGCAGTACCCGCAGCCCGTGCACCCCACCTTCACAAGGCCATCGTAAATTTCCTTGATACGCCGTATGAGCTCAAAGTCGCTTTCACCCATGACATCCGTACACGCGCCGTCAAATATGCCGATATTGTCACGCAATTGCGCCATGCTGCTGACGCCGCTTAAAACAACCTTCACCTCGCTGAAATTGTACAGCCATCGCATCGCCCACGCCACCAGCGGCCTTTGCTCCGGATAGTCTTCAAGAAGCCGCTTTACCTCCTCCGGCGGATCACCGCCCAAAAGCCCGCCCTTCAGCGGCTCCATGACGGCCACGGGGATGCCTCTGTGTGCGGCGTACTTCAGGCCCCTGACCCCCGCCTGGTGGTTTTGGTCCAGAATGTTCAGCTGTATCATGCATATATCCCATGGGTAGGCATCCACGATTTCCTGAAAAACCTCATAATTCCCGTGGAAGGAAAAGCCGAACTGCTTTATTTTCCCCTGCTCCTTCAATTCTTCCAGGCAGCGGATGCCATCCGTCCTTTTCACGATTTCCCAGTTGGCCCTGTCCAGGCAATGCATGAGGTATATGTCGATGCAGCCGGTTTTCAGCCTCTTTGCCTGCTCATGGAAGTAGCGCTGATAATCCTCCCGGCTCTTTACATCGCAGACCGGTATTTTGGTGGCGATGACCACCTTCTCCCGGTAGCCGTCCATCAGGGCACGGCCCAGTATCTCTTCGCTGTCACCGTAGGCGTAGGCTGTGTCAAAATAATTCACCCCGTGGTCAACGGCATAGCGGATCATTTTGATGGCTTCGGCCTCATCGGTGATTTCCCGCCCATCCTTGTCCGTTGTTTTGGGATACCGCATGCAGCCCATGCCGAAACGGGAGACCGCCTGATAGGATGATCCAAGACTGATATAACGCATCCGGCTTCCTCCTTGCGAACGATTCAATATGCAAGCCGCCCAAACGCGGCTGCTTCGTCCCTGCCTTATTGCAGTATAGCGGTCTGAAACGGTTTCCCAAAGAGCCAATTTCCATCAAGTTTTAGGGAGCCAATGATGGATTGCTTATTCTATCCTGGCGGCCCGTTCATCAATGCGCCTTGTCAGGCTTAAGGTGAAGGGCGTAAAATGCTTTTGCCAGAACCGGCAGCCCGGTATATTGAAGGATTCGTAATCCACGCCCAGCCGTTCAAAGCAGTTTTCCCGCAGCCAATTTACAACGGTTTGAAGAATCGCCGCGCCGTAGCCCGTGTTCCGCAGGCCGTTTTTCACGTACGCGCCGCATATGTTCATGGATTTTTCGTCGTCGGAGGCAAACGTTTCGCCGCCGTGGCGAAGCAGCATGTAGGCCGCGGGCGTATCGCCCTCAAAGGCCGCCCAGGCGTATTGATCCTTTTGCGCAAGCCAGGCGCGCAAAGCTCCTGCCGAACAATCCTCATTGACTTGCATGAACATGGGCGCGCTGCGGTAATACGCCCAGTGCTCCTTATGCAGGTCCGCAAGCCGTTCCGCGTCCTCCGGCATCACACGGCGGATATCGCAGCCGGCATTTCGGCCTGTCTGAATGTCCGCCAGGGTCCGAACGGCGTCCACGCAGCGAAGCCCGAAATTCTGCCGGAACCAGGCGCTCACCGCCGTATCGTCATGGGCGTACAGCGTGATCACGTGGGACAGCAGGCCCTTTCGCACCCAAATGTCCGAAGCCGCCTCGTACAGCCGCTGATAGGCAAGCAGCCTGTCCCCGCCCGCTACGCCATGGGCATGTACAGGAACATATACGCCCCGGCTTGTTCCAAATAGCTCCCCAACCGCCATTCCGGTCAAAAAGCCGGTCAACCGGCCGTCCGTTATGGAAGCAATTCCCAGGCCATTCCCGGCAAGGGGTCCGGCCAGCCGGGCGAAAAAATTTGCACCGTCACTTTCCGGCAAAGCCGGCACGGCAGCACGTTCGGCCTGATAGGCATCCCATAGCAATTGAGCCGCTTCCCTTACGTGGCATTGCTCGAATGGTATGATATTCATAGCAGCATCCTTGCCTCAAACTTTCACGAAAACTACATCCCCAGCGCCGCGCCCTTGTCAAACACCGGCTTCATGGCGTGGTACATTTCGCCGTACATGGAAAACCCGTCCCGGTAGGCGGCCTGGTTTTGCGGATTTGGCAGCGTCTCCGTTTCCACCTTCAGCACGGACGTAGCCTCGGCAAAATCTCGGAATACGCCCGCGCCTACCCCGGCTGCCAGCGCAGCGCCGAACGCGCCGCCCTCTTTGGCGGCGGACAGCGTATACACCGGCAGGGAAAACACATCCGAGAGAATCTGCCGCCACAGGGGTGATAGAGAACCGCCGCCGGACACGATCACCTCGCTGCCGGGCATAAAGGAGCATATGACGTGCGCCACCTGCAAAAAGGCATAACTGACACCCTCCAGCACCGCGCGGGTGATATCGCACCTTTTTGTGCCCAGCGTAAGCCCGTAGAACATGCCCCGGGCGTTGGGATCGGGGTAAGGGCATCGCTCCCCGGCAAAGTAGGGCACAAAGATCACGCCGTTTGCGCCCGGAGGCGATTTTTCAGCACTCTCCCCCATCAGCTCATATACGCTGCGGCCTGTGCGCGCCGCAAGCGCCGCATCATGCTCGCAGAGCGCATCCCGGTACCAACGGTACGCGCCTCCCGCCGTTAAATTGCAGCCGAAGGCATGGTATAGACCCGGCGCGTTGTTGCAAAACATCTGCAGCCTGCCGCCCGGATTGTGATAAAACCTATCAAGTCCCATGGACACATTCCCGGCGGTGCCGATAACCACCCCGATTCTGCCGGGCTTTATTAGCCCGGAGCCGGTGGTCTGTATCACGGCGTCACCGCCGCCCATATACACCCTCAGCCCCTCCGGCAGGCCTGTCCATTCCGCCGCTTCCTTTGTCACATGGCCGGCCAGGTCAATAGATTCCCCTACGCTGGGGAAAATGCTTCTGGGAAGGCCCGAGATGGCGATAAGTTCCTGCGACCAGACGCGGTTTTTTGTATCGAAAAAGCCCGTGCCAGACGCCTCCGACACATCCATGGCGATTTCCCCGCATATCAGGTAGCGGATGTAGTCCTTGGGGCAGAGAAAAACGCGCATGCGCTCAAAGCTTTCCGGCTCCTCATCCATCAGCCACAGAAGCTTGCCGCCCGTGTAGCCGGACAGCATGGTGTTGTTGGTGAAGAAAAGCATTCGCTCAAGCCCGCCCGCCTTTTGAATCAGACTGTCGCACTGGGGCTGGCTGCGCTGGTCGCACCACAAAAACGCCGGGCGTATAACAGCGCCGTTCCCGTCAAGGGCCACCAGCCCGTGCATCTGCCCCGAAAAGCTTACGCCCGCAAGATCATCCTTCGATACGCTGGCGTTTTTCATCACGGCATTGAGGCCGTGCTTTACGGCCTCCCGCCAGTCGGAGGGATGCTGCTCTGCCCAGCCGGGCCGAGGCGTGTACAGGGGGTATTCCTGTGTGGAGGAAGCGGCTATAGTGCCGTATTGATCCATCAGGATACACTTTGCGCCGGAGGTACCTATATCGATGCCGATTAAGTATTGCTTTTCCATTGTGCTGCACCCCTTCGCCCAGCCTGTTTCGCCATGGCATTTTTCCCCTGTATCGTACCACAAGTCCGCAAAAGGGACAAGGCTTGGCCGGCCCCGCCGGCGCATGGCCTGCCTTTTGCATTTTCCATAAAAAGCGTCCGCCGCCTTCCATTGTATGGTATAATGTTCTAAATAAAAAGGGCCGGCCCCAATTCTAAAGAATCAGGTGAGCGCATTGCAGGTGAAGGATGTCGCAGGTTTTGCCAAACGGGTGCGGGAGAATATTGCCAGGGTTATCATCGGCAAAGGGGAAGTCATCGACCTGATGCTCGCCGCCGTCATCGCCAGGGGGCATGTACTGGTGGAGGACGTGCCAGGCACCGGAAAGACGGTCATTGCCAGGAGCCTGGCCAAATCCATATCTTTGAAGTTTGCCCGCATTCAGTTCACCCCCGATCTGATGCCTTCCGACATAACGGGTGTCAGCGTTTTCATGCCTGCCGCGGGAGCGTTTGAGTTCCGGCCCGGCCCGGTGTTTACCAACATACTGCTGGCCGATGAAATCAACCGCGCCACGCCCCGCACCCAATCGGCACTGCTGGAATGTATGGAAGAGCGGCAGGTAACCGAGGGCGGCGTGACCCGCGTTCTGGAAGCGCCTTTCCTGGTAATCGCCACCCAGAATCCTGTGGAGATACAGGGCACCTTCACGCTGCCCGAGGCACAGCTGGACCGATTTTTGATAAGGCTTGGCATGGGCTATCCCACAGGGCAGGAGGCCATAGCCATCCTGAACCGCTTTCTTGCCGGCGACCCCATTGCCCACCTGGAGCCGGCGGCCACCCGGGAGGAACTGCTCGGCGCCCAGGCCGCGCTGTCCCTTGTTACCGTTTCCCCGCCGGTTATCGCCTACATTGCCGCCCTGTGCGAGCAGACGCGCAGATTTGAGCAGGTGCAGCTGGGCGTAAGCCCCCGGGGCATGCTGGCGCTTATGCGCGCCGCCCAGGCGCTGGCGCTGATAAAGGGCCGGGATTACGTGATCCCCGACGACGTGAAGGCGCTGGCTGTGCCCGTGCTGGCCCACCGGGTGATCGTGCGGGGCATGTACGGCAAGACGGGCGCAAGCCAAGCCCTGATTCAGGACGCCTTGAAAGCCGTGCCCGTGCCTACGGAGGAGCGCGCCGGATGAACGCCCTGATGCTGCTGCTTGCCCTTGCCCTTTTTTTGACGGCACAGGGCTTTGTGCAAAAGCGGTTTGCGCTGAGAAAGCTTACGTATGAGCGCCGCTTCAGCCGGCTAGCCGCATTCGAGGGTGAAAAGGTGGAGATGGTAGAGGTCATACGCAACAGAAAGCTGCTGCCGGTGCCCTTTATACGGGCCGAGTCGCGCATCTCCCCAAACCTTATGTTCCGGGCGGATGCCGAAAGCCACATCGCCGGGGAGCAGTACCATAGAAGCGTGTTTTATTTGAAGCCTTATTGCCAGATCATCAGAAGCCATACGGTGCTTTTGAAAAAGCGGGGCTATTATCCGGCAGGCGGGGTAGCCGTCACCGCCGGGGACCTGATGGGCATGGCCTCACCCGCCATGCAGGTGGACACGGGGGCTGCCATCGAGGTATACCCACGCCTGCTGCGGCCGGAGGATATCCCCTATCCCGCTTCCCGCTGGCAGGGGGATCTGATCGTCAGGCGCTGGATCATGCCCGATCCCGTATGGGTCAGCGGCATACGGCCCTATGCCATGGGCGATGACCCGGCAGATATCCACTGGCCCGCCACGGCCCGGCTGGGCACGCTTCAGATGAAGGTGCATGATCAGACCGCCGACCCCAAGCTGCTGGTGGTATTGAATGCCCAAATGTCGGAGCACCAGTGGGCGGACCTGATGGAATACGAGCAGAATACGGTGGAGCACATGATCTCCCTGGCCGCCACATTGTGCGCGGAGGCGCTGCGTCACGGGGTGGAGGCGGGCTTTGCCGCCAACATTCCCCTGGACAAGGGCTCTGAGCCGGCCATTTTGCCGCCCGCGCGCCACAGCCTTAGGGATACGGAAATTTTGTCCGCCATGGCCCATTTGACCATACAGCGCACCCACACGTTTTTATCCCTTCTGGACCGGCTGGCCGCCTTCACCGGGCTGGACATGCTGCTTTTATCGGTGTACGACAGCGAGCAGGTGCAGTGGAGGATCAACACGCTCAGGCTTCGGGGCAACACGGTGGCACTTCAATTGATCGCAAAGCAAACACCGCCCATTGCCGGGGAAGGGGGAACCGTGCTTGAAGCGTAACAGCGGGGGGGCAAGCCGCCCTCCAAAGCGCGCCGATCTTGGAAGGTACATAAAGTCCAAAGGCCTGGCAGCACTGCAACTGTATCTTGGTTTTTCACCGCTCTTTTTGCTGCCGGGGGCGGTTTTGCTGCCTGATCATCCGTCGGCCGCCCTTCTTTTGCCAATTCCTGCCGGTCTTTTACCGGCGGCGGCAGGGCTGTTTGCCGGAAAGCGCCGAAGAGCCGCCTTTTTGCTGGCCATCCTTCTGGAAGCATTGCTTTGCGCAGGGGTGCTGCTGCCGCTTCATACCCTGTCGGTTCTTCTCTTCCTCCCCTGCCTTGCATTGATGCTGCTGATGATGCCGGCCACGGCCAGAGCCCCTTATCTGGAATGGCCCGCCACGCCCATGGCCTACGGCGTCGCCCTGCACCTGGCCGGGCAGGCGGTGAAGGGCCAGGCTGTTTTTTCGGCTATGGGCGGCACTCTCTCCCTTTTCTTTTCCGCTTACCTGCTTCTGTGCCTGTTCGCGTCCAACCGCTTTGCACTGATGGACGGCGCAAAATCGGATCAGGCCCCGCCTGCAAAGCTGCTTCAAAAAAACCGCTTTCTCCTTGTCTTTATCAGCCTGGCCGCCCTGTCGGCCGCCAATATAAAGGCATTGCATACCGCGGCGCTTTTCGTGTGGGATTTTATCAAGCGCGCACTGGCTACGATCATCGTATGGCTGTCCATGCTGCTGCCGCAGCTTGCGCCGGCCGGGAATCAAAGCGCGCCACAAGAAGGCCTTGATCTTGGCATGCTGGGCGAAGCCCAGGAACCCAGCGCGTTTTCGCTGTTTATGGAAAAGGTGCTGGCGGTGCTGGCCGTGGTTGTCGTCGGATTGCTGCTGCTCGTTGGGCTGTACCTTTTGATTAGGCAGATCAAGAAGGTGCTTAAGAAAATACTGGCGGGCCTACGAGCGTATTCCCGCAGCATTGGTGAGGGATATGTGGACAGTACGGAAAGCCTGTTTGACTGGGGCGAGGTGGGCAGGGCCGCCAAGGGCAGGTGGGAATCGTTTCAAAAACGGCATAAAAAGCTGCCCGCCTGGGATAGCCTTTCCCCCCGCGACAGGGTGCGCCGCGTGTACGCGCTGCTGATTCGCCGCCTGCGCCACGCGGACCCCTCCCTCACAGCCAGGGAGGCGCTTGTTGGCGGAGCGCTGGAACTTGCCGGAACGGAAGCGCAAAAAATGGCGGCACTGTACGAGCAGGCGCGCTACAGCGACCATCCCGTATCCCCTGAGGAAGCGGAAGCCATGCGCAAAAGCGCCGGCGTATAATCAATGATGCGGAGGCATGTTATGATCGGGCTTGATGTTACTTATTTGGGCCAATGCGGTTTTTTGCTGGATTTTGGAGATACCAGGATCGTAACCGACCCCCACCTGAGCGACAATCTTGGCGCGCATGCCAACGAAAATACCCCCTGGCGGCGGCTGTATCCGCCGCCAGCCGAGCTGGCCGGGCTTAGGCCGGACGGCATACTGATATCCCACAGCCACGGGGACCATCTTGACCCCCTTACGCTGAAGCCGTATTTCGAAAATGGCGGCGCATGTGCGGCGGCGGCCCCCGCACCCGAATGCGAAAGGCTTCAGCGCCTGGGCGCGCCCGATATCATATTTGCCCGTGCGGAGGAAAGTTTTTACATCGGCTCCGTTTTGATCACCCCCATCCCCTGCGCCCATACCCAATTGCACATCGATGAAGAGGGGCGCTTTTTGGAATTGAGCTACATCCTGTCCCGGGGTGATATCCGCGTATTTTTCGGCGGGGACATGAGCCTGTACGACGGGTTGTACAAGCGCCTGCGGGAAGCGGCCCCAAGCCTTATGCTGCTGCCCGTGAACGGCACGGACGCCCAGCGCACGGAAAAGGGTATCATCGGCAATATCAGCAGTGATCAGGCGGCCGCCCTGGCCGCAGCGCTGAACGCGCCCTATGTTCCCATGCACCACGACCTGTATATCATCAACGGCTGCGAGCCCGGTGAAATTCTGCGTTCTGCCTTCGCGGCAGGTGCGAAAGTGCATCTGTTGAAGCCCATGCAAACACTCCGGCTGAACCAGGCGGGAGCCGTCGTACCGGTTTGAACGCCAGCGGGCGTTATGCCATAACAAACCTAAGGAGGGAAAATCATGAGCCTTTCAACACGTATGCGCCTCTCCTTAATGCTGCTTACATCCGCGCTTTTGCTGCTGCCGGCCGCGGCGATTGCGGAAACGGTTGCCGGAGAGCAAAGGAAGCCCACCCTTACCCTCATCGGCCATGCTTCCATGAAGATCAAAACGGCGGAGGGTGTCGTGATCTATATCGACCCCTACCATCCGGGCGACTACAGTGAGAAGGCGGACATCATTCTCGTCAGCCATGAACATTCCGACCATAACAAGGTTGATTTGTGCACCGGGAATGAAGGCTGCCTTCTGCTTAGGGTGAAGGACACCATCAACCAAAAGGACATGAGCTACAATACCTTCGAGCATTTGGGCGTGAAGATTGAACCCGTTCCCGCCGCAAACAAAAACCACAGCGTCAAAAGCACTACGGGCTTTGTGCTGACCTTTGACGGCATAAGCGTCTACCATGCGGCGGATACCAGCCTTTTGAAGGAAATGGCCGCCCTGCAAGAGCGGCATATCGATTACGCCTTCTTCCCCATCGACGGCCAGTATAACATGAATGCCGGGGAAGCCATGGAATGCGCGGCCCTGGTGGGTGCCAGGCACAACACACCCATTCACTTTTTTAACGCTGACCTGGCGGGCTTTGTACCGGAAAACCTGCTTTTGATCGCCTATGGGGAAACGGTGGAACTGGATAAGGAATGAAGCCTGCATTCTGCGGCATCAGAGCGTACAATATGCACAAGGGAGGATATGCAAATGAAAAAGCATCTCATCATCTGGGCGGCGGTCCTGGCTGTGATGTTTGCCCTTTGCGCCCAGGCGGCCCTTGCGGTCAGCGAGCTATCGCACTTTTCCGCGCGCATAGGCGCTTCCCCTGCGGTATATTCGGGGCCGGGCAAGGAATACTATCGCGCCAACAACGGCAAGGCCCAGTACGGAAAAGGCGGAGTGGCACGCATTTACGGGCTTGCTCCCAACGGCTGGATGATGATCGGCTACGAGCTGGGCTCGGGCGACTACCGCATAGGCTATGTGGCCCCCGCAAACGCCGACCTGCTGTACGGCATCAAGGACTGGGACAGCGCCATTCCGCAACTGAGCCTTGACAGCGTTTCCGCCGTCATTACCGCTGACTGCGAGCTGATCGACGACCCCGTCATACACACAAAGCCTATTGCGTATCTTGGCAGGGGCATTGCCGTTACGTATCTTGCCACCCTGGGCAAATGGGCTTATATCGAGGTGGATTGCTCCATAGGCCTCGCCAGGGCCTTTGTCCGCCAGGAATACCTATCCACGTCCGGCGATGTTGTCATCAATCCAGGCAATAATCCGGGGCATGTCGGCGGCGTACCGGCCTCCGGCTCCTGGCGCTCGCTGTACCGCCAGTACCTGCAGGTGAACGGCAGCAACGAATGGTTCATGTTTAGGCTGATGGACCTTGATTTTGACGGCACGCCTGAGCTGTTGATTACCACCGAAAGCGCCCACGTGGGCACCAGGATTCACGTGCTTTCCATACAAAACGGCGGCGTTGCCGTATCCGAATTTACCGTTATGGAATTTGACGGGAACAGCGAATGGAGCTACCCCTCCGACCTGATGCTTTTCTACAATGCCGGCACATCGCAATACGAGTGGCTGTTCTTCGACGGCTATGTTATGGGCGAGCATGAAAGCAACATGGTAAACCGGCTGATGTATGCCGGCGGCCAGGTTTGGACAGCGGAATTGTTCAGACATACCATGGAGGGCAACGAGCAGACGTATGATGTGGTCCACACGTACTATGCCGACGGCCAGGAGATATCAAAGGATGCGTACGACGGCCGCTTCGAGCTTTTCCGCACCCAGATTCAGCCACAGAATTTCAAGGTGACCGTTTACGATCTGATGACCGGTGACCGGCATGTTCTGTCGGCCTTTGAGCAAATTGCGCAGGAATATGAATGACTTGGTACACCATGCGCTGACAGGGCCGGCACGGCAGTGAACGGCTCTGTCAGCGCTGCCGCCGGTGTACCAGGCAGCGGAAATTTCATAGCCTTACAAGCTTTTCATGCTGTGCCGAAAAAAAGTTTTGGTGCCAGGCGCTTTTATGGAGCACGCTCAAATGCTTCAGCCCCATGAGCCCGTATTGCTTGACCAAGCCGTTGAAATTAACCATCACATCGCCGCTCATGTTCAGCCTTTGCCCGGCAATGGCGTGATAGACAACGGAATTGAAATTGATCTTGGGAAACCAGTTCCGCCTTGTTCCGTAGTAGTAATAGTAGCCAAGCAGCATGCTGTCGTCTTCAAAGCATTGGCCGCCCCGCAGGAAAAGCGGATTGTATCCGCCCGCCGCCTTCAGCGTTTGGGAAGCATGGATGCAGGGGTTGGTATAACCGTGCAAAATGCTATCCTCCCGCAAGCCATGAAGAAAGATGCCCATCTCCTCCTTGTTTGGGGGGAGGACCGCGGTTTTGTTCAGGAAGGGCATATTGCCCTGCCTGTCAATGATACCGCTGCTCACCATTGGCTCGTCGTGGGTATCCAGGTAATCCGTCAGAGCGCCTTCCCAGTTTTCGGGAAAAATCATGTCCAGGTGAAGCTCGCTGATATACAGGCATTCGGGGAAATTCTCCCATACATACTCAAAGCACCGCTGCCGCCCGGCAGCCGTGCCTACGTTTGTCCCTTCGCCGATGATATGAATATCCAGCTTGAATCCAGCCAGGAACTCCTTCAACCTGTCGCCTGTAAAGAAGCCCTGATTGAATACCACCACCGTTTTGAACGTGCTTTCCTCCAGAGATTTTAAGCATGAATTCGCCATATCCAAATCATCGGCAAGCCTGTTTCCCCGAAGCAGGAACAGCAGCGTGTGGATCAGCTTCATTTTTTGTTCCACATCCTTAACTCGTCTGCGACATATTCACAGCATAGCAGTTTTTCCTTCAACTCCCGCTCGCTTAACTGATGGGTATTGCCGGAGGTGTATTCCATTACGGAGCCGATCGCCTGATTGCCGTCGCTGACATATTTGGCGTAATTGAGCCCGCCCGCGTCTGCCGGAATTCTGAAAAAATTGCCCATATCCGCTGCGGTCGCGCTTTCCTCCCTGGTCAACAGCGTTTCGTGTATCTTCTCCCCCAGCCTGACGCCGATCACTTCAACGGGATTATCCGCATTAAAAAGCTCTTTGAGCGCGTTGGCCAGGTCGCCTATTCTGCAGGCGGGTGCCTTTTTGACCATCAAGTCTCCGGCGCGAGCATGCTTAAAGGCAAAAATCACAAGGTCAACGGCTTCCGTCAGATCCATCAAAAACCGCGTCATAACGGGATCGGTGACGGTTATGGGCTGCCCGCTTTTGATTTGCTGTATGAAAAGCGGAATTACCGAGCCCCTGGATGCCATGACGTTTCCGTAGCGGGTACCGCAGATGAGCGTCTCGCCCTCGTTCACGGTTCTCGATTTGGCGATGAAAACCTTCTCCATCAACGCCTTTGATATGCCCATGGCATTTACAGGATAAACAGCCTTGTCCGTGGAAAGGCACACAATCTTTTTTACCCCGGCCGCAATAGCCGCGGTGAGTACGTTATCCGACCCCAGCACGTTTGTTTTCACGGCCTCCAGGGGAAAGAACTCGCAGCTTGGAACCTGCTTGAGCGCCGCCGCGTGAAAGACATAATCCACGCCGTACATGGCGTCCCTGAGGCTTTGCATATCCCGCACATCGCCTACATAAAACTTCAGCTTTGGGCTGTTGTAGGCCTTGCGCATATCATCCTGCTTTTTCTCGTCCCGTGAAAACACCCTGATCTCCCGGATGTCTGTGGCTAAAAAGCGCTTGATCACCGCGTTGCCAAAGGAACCGGTGCCGCCCGTGATGAGCAGCGTTCTATTTTCAAACATCAATATCATTACCAGCTTTCCTGTGCATGGGCCAAAAAGCGCAGCTGCGTTCCGGCCTTGATACATCCTATTCAAAAATAAAAAAGACGCCCGGATATTCTGAAAATGGACGTCCGAAAGAGCAGCAGGAAAGCATTTGTCATATGCTATTATGAATACTCCGCCGTATTGTAAGGACTGCATGATTTGCGCCGCCGGCCTGCTTGTGCAGCGGAAACCGCCCTCTGGCAGTAGAAATGGAGCCCACGATGAATGTTATGATCTTTGGCGACCGATTGTTTTCCAAGGATATGGCCTGGGGATTTGCGGGGCTTTCTCATCAGGCACAAACGGCTTTCCCAAAAACTGTGCAGGAAACGGACGCGTGCCTGTCCTCGGAACCTGATCTGCTTATTACCGTTGGTTCCCCCGCATACTTTGCTCCGGCTGTTCTTGAGCGCATAGGGCAAAGACCCGTGCCATCGATGAAATGCGTTCATTGGGACACCGACGGCATCACCTGGGCCAATATTGAGATGAAAATGATACAGACACTGCAGCCGGATTATGTTTTCACCATTTGTCCGGAGATGCTTGCGCTGCTGAAGGCTAAGGGCATTCCCAGCGATCTGCTGTTCTATGCGTATAGCCCATTGACCCATCATCCGGGCTCGGCTGCCGCCGAATATGCGGATCAGATTGCTTTTGTCGGCGCCGCCTACCCCACCGTGATTGCCCAATATCCGCACCATTACCGCCGCCGTTCTCTGGACACCCTGTTCAAGCCACTGCTGGATGGCGGTTACCGCGTTGACTTTTATGGAGACAATGATCACCGGCAGGTGATCAAGTCACTGTTTGGCTTTGATTTGCCAAATAACTGGCTTCATGAACGCCAGCCCTACGAAGACACCTGGCGTATCTACCATAGCTGCGCCATCAACCTGGTCACGCAAAACAACGAGCATTCCCTTACCAAACGCACGTTTGAAATACTGGGCTCCGGCGGATTTGCCTTAAGCTATGGAAATGATGCCATCAGGCAGCTCTTCGTACCGGGCCGGGACTTGGTGGTTTCGTCATCGCCCAAGCAAACACTGGAGCTGGTGGAATATTACGTGCAGCACCCTGATGCCCGTAATTTGATTCGGAGCAATGCTCTTATCAGCATACGAAACCACACATACCTGAAGCGGGCCGAATGTATCGTCAGCCGGGTCAAAACGGGCTGACGCCTGTGCGCAAAGGCAATTCTCCCGCCGGTCAGGGCCAGTGTTTCTTTATAAGCTCCAGGATATATTCGGCTCGCTGACGGTAGGTATGGTTCTGTACGCTGACGGGCGCGTTTTCCCGCACCTTCCTCCATGCGTCCGGATTTTCTTTGTAATAGCGCACCAATTCCAGCGTTTGCTCCGCCGACGATGACACCGCCAGATCGCGCCCGGGCACAAACAACTTTCTTATCTCCGAATTATCCGACGAAAGGGCGAAACCTCCCGAGCCCAGTATTTCAAAGGTGCGTTTGGTGATGGTTTGCTCATGGTTCTGCGTCACCAGATTGATAAATGAGCTGTTGTAAGCCGCGCATGTCCTTTCATAAGGCAGATACCTGTGGAAATACACCTCGGGGACATCCACATTCAGCAGTATCTTAATCAGCGGCCTATAGCCCGTATCGCCGTAAAAGTGCACTTGATAGCCGTTTTCCAGCAAGGGCTTCAACAGTATTTTGATGGACGTATACCGATAGTGGTTTGGAAAGCGCCTGAAAAACTCCAAATAGGAGTTGCCAATGAGGTTGATATAGTATTTATCGTTGCCGTACCCCGGCAATGGCCGGTGGGATATGGGGCTGTAGGCGTAGTGCATCATTTCGCAGGGATAGTTTTTCCCGCGCAGGTATTCCCGCATTTCCGGGCACATGGTAAGAATCAGATCAGGCCTGGAAAGATAGATCACGTCCATTTCGATGCCGTCGCCGGAAACAGAATTGTAATACATACTGGATATGCCGTCCGTATCCCAGTGGATATACTTCATGGATGACGCCGGGCGTTGGCCGACATATTCCAGCGCGCCGCGCTTAAACTCTGTAGGCGCGCCCATTGAAAGCAGCAGGTCGGGTTTTGAATCCTCCAATAGGCTACGCATCTGCTCCGCAGTGTCCGCCTGTATGACCCGGGCCTCGCAGCCTGCCTGTTGAAAACCCCATAGCATATCCAATGAAAATAATTTGTTTCCCCAAATGAAAACCTTCACAATATCATCCCTCCGTATGATTCATTTGCTTCATACGGCATCATTGTATGAATGAAACGGAAGGGAGGTACAAACGCAAAATGCAGGGCGGCCGATAAAGCCGTCCCGCATTTACTGTGCGAATGATTTCCGCCGGGAAATGACCGTCAGGGAAGAATCAGGTCCAGCCCATTGGGCGACATGGAATACCTGCTCTTGCTGGTGCCATCGCCCAGCTGGCTGAATTTGTTGATGCCGGCGCAGAGCACGGTGCCGTCCTCCGTCATGGCGATTGCGAACAGGCTGCCGCCCATAACCGTCACCACACCCTTGTCATACGCCTTCCCCGGCAGCACCCCCTGATTGGCGGCGGAGCGGAAGCCATGGCCCAATTGGCCGTAGCTGTTGTTGCCCCAGGACCACAGGGAGCCGTCCGTCAAAATAGCATAGGTCTGTGAGCTGTACGCCGCCACATACCTCACCGGCAGCGGAAGGGGTACGCTCCGTGGCTCCTTTACAGTTTCGCGCTTTGTATCGTAACCCAACTGCTGCATATCGTTGCGGCCCCATGTCCAAAGGGTGCCCTTTGTATCCAAAAGCACAATGCTGGCGCCGCAGGCCTCGATATACGCGATATCGATATCGCCGTAGTCGACCTGAACCGGGGTGGATTGGTTCCGCTTTTTTTCCGGCATCAGCGTATAGTATTCGTTATCGCCCCAACCCCACAAAACGCCGTCCTTATCCAGCGCCAGGGAAAACTTTCCCCCGGCCACAATCTGCACAATATTTTGCAAAGGCAGCTTGCAGGGTGTGATCTGATGCACGAATTTGCCATTGCCCACCTGCCCGCAGCTGTTGCGCCCCCAGGCATATACCTCGCCTTTTT